>DAIELO010000186.1 GCA_027341705.1 Caryophanales bacterium | reverse complement strand
ATCTCCTCGATGCGCCAAGTTCGGTGTGGGCTAGTCATCAACAAAGGGGGAACCTGCAAAAACATATACGTTAGAATAAATGCAAGCAGTCCTTCAATCACGGCCACTCCCAATGCATAGTCATTAAATCCACGACCAGGCAATGAAAATCCAAAACGAAATCCTGCATCTACTACCATCACCATAAGCGGTACGCTATAAGAGTCAATCGAATCCAGACGCTTAATTAGTTCATATAATAAACGGTAGGACAGAATCATGGAAATAATTAAAAGCGGATTTCCCCCATGTGATATGGCTGTCGCTGAACCGATCGTAAGTCCTATTGCTAACCATAGCGAATTCACCTTACGAAACTGCATCGATACTGCATAGGCGGGAAGCACAAATGGCATAAAAGTAGCTAAGATGACAGCACGCCCCAATAACACGCCTAACACAACGAGCATGAATTGCATGCCGACCTGATTAAGTATGTGGTGTGTTTTGCTGCGTTTAACAGTTACTCCTGAATGCAAATGCTGAGAAGGAGGTATAGTCGCCTCCATCGAGACAAGTCTCAAAAACGGACCACCACGTGGTGTTTTACGCGGTGTCTTGCGATTCCCTGTCATATTTGGCACCACCCGTTCATAGAATGGCTTTATTGTATTCATGGATAATTGCGAATTCTGTCATTCGGTGTGCTTGTCCAAATTAAATTTCCCGACAATATCTCTTGCAATAAGACAAGCGAAAAGTTGATAATGTTCACAAAAAAAGGCGGTTCACATGCGTAAACCTTGGGATCACTACTTTATGGATATGGCGAAAATTGTAGCTACACGCGCCACTTGCAATCGTTTACAGGTTGGCGCACTGATCGTCCGCGACAAAAGAACCATCGCTTCTGGATATAACGGTAGCGTGTCAGGAGATGTTCACTGCATTGATGTGGGGTGCAAGATGGTCGATGGACACTGTACGCGCACCATTCACGCTGAGAGCAATGCCATTTTACAATGCGCCAAATTTGGTGTGAGCACCGACGGAGCTGACCTGTATGTCACTCACTTCCCGTGTTTAAATTGCAGCAAACAGATCATCCAAGCGGGGATTAGAAAGGTGATTTTTGAAGAGGAATATCGTATGAACCCCTACGCGCTGGAACTTTTATCTCAGGCGGGCGTCCATGTGATGAAGTTGGAGCAATTTGCAGAGTAAGGAATATAGTGAAGTAAATACGTGTAAGTCATGCGGAAAAGGGGATGGCGAACGCATGCCAACCTGGTTGAAAAATCAGCTCTTACGAGCGTTCCACGATGGCGATAAACACTCAGTTGTCATGCTAAACCGCGTCTATTACAAATATCGCAAAAACATCACCTAAAGTAAAAGGCCCACGCAAATGCGCAGGCCTTTTCATTATGATGAAGGACAGAATTATACCTGTAATGTATACATGATAGAGAAGCCGAAAATAATTACGGCAAGCGCAAGAATAACCGCTGGGAATATGCGTTTACTCTTTACGTGATTGATGAAGCTCATTAACGACATAATGGTAAAGATAGCCATAAACAAAGCCATCAGCCATGGATGAAGCGACATAAACACACCCACTTTCAATAAGTACTTGTAGTTACTAATGTACACGGAATTGCGATGAAAATGGTCGATATTTTAAAATTGTCAAAAAGACTTCAAAAAAGAGCATAACTAACGCATTGTTACACTCCGATTGCAATTATCCTCTGCGACCGCCACGACCCCCACGCTTTGACTCACTGCGCTTGAGTGCCTGTAAGCGATCCTCGCTATCCTTCATAAAACGAAGCATCTTGTCTTCAAAAGTGACGCGAGTACCCGGATGATGGGAGGCTCCACCACGTGGTTTGCGAGGGCGTTCTGTTGGTTGAGGAGTGGCATTCTCTGCCGCTTGGCGAATAGAAAGGCCGATTTTACCATTCTCAACATTGATGACTTTGACCTTAACCGGATCATTCACTTTTAGATGATCGTGAATATCCTTTACGTAAGTGTCAGAAATTTCTGAGATGTGGACAAGACCGGTTTCCCCACCGGGAAGCAACACAAACGCGCCAAAGTTTGTGATCCCTGTAACCTTGCCATCTAATTTACTGCCAAGTTCAACTGCCATAAAAGAGAAAGATCCCCCTCTAAATGATACATATCCAACTTAGATTATACAGAAGGTCAAAAAAAGGTGTCAAGAAAATAATGCAAACATTAAATAATATTTGTTTATTTCGACACAAATAATACTTCTCCAGGTGTAACCAAGTTGTATTTCTTCTGAGCCACGTAAGCAATATAACTATTTTGATGCAAATTGATCACTTGCCGATTCAAATTTCTATATTGCAATTTAGACAAATTTAATGCACTACTCAACTTGGATTTTTCCGCTGCTTGCTGTGCAAGTACGGGCCGCTGCACAAAAACATACACGTACCCTCCCCACAAGAAAACCACAGTCAGAAGCAAATACCACAGCCGTACCCGTTTACGCCTGAACTTGCGTTTTACAACTACACTGGTACCCATCACGGCCACTCCCAGCAAATGAAAGATACGATGACATTGTTAGTTATTCGTCTCGTCATCGTCATCTTCCTTCTTTTCAAGTAGATGAATGATACTTTTTCCTGTAAATGCAATCGGCCATACGATGATAATTTCGATTTTTTCCATTGCACGATTCACACGTTTGATCGTTCCCCACATGATCTTCAAAAGAAATAACAGCGGCAACACCATAACCCGATAGAATAGCATCATTAGCCAATGGATGACTGCGAGAATTGCACGAATGATGGTTGTCGTTACTGCCACCACCAAGGCGCGAATAGTCAGCGTATACAACCACCAGCCTGCCCCTAGCAACACGAATACAATGATACGAACATCCCCGTGGTTGGCACCCAGTAGCATGGTAAATACAAAGACCGTCGCCACTACCCAA
>DAIELO010000185.1 GCA_027341705.1 Caryophanales bacterium | reverse complement strand
ATGGTGGTGAAAACTCCGGAGGTTCAAAAGTCGTAGTTCCGTCAAAATCATAGTCAAATAAACTACTTATATCGCGTGTAATAGCGTCTTGGACAACTGTGTTTTTCATTTTTCCTCCTAGAACTCCTTATCAGTGTCTATTACTGCCTTTACCACCTAGTCTCGCCCCCATTTGGGTGCAATGGAACTTGTGACTCATCGACTGGCTGCGAACAGGGCGCGTTAATCGAATACAAAGTCGGCTTTCCTCTTGCGGAGTTCAGCGCCGCCGACTGGAAGCGGGCCATACCGCCTCGAATGTATTCACGGGACAACTCGACGCACACCCATTTGCGCTTCAAGGTCTCGGCCACCATCCCTGTTACGCATGATCCGCCAAACGGGTCCAGAACCATGTCGCCTAGGTCTGTGAGCATGCGGATAAAGTATTCGGGCAAAAGCGACGGGAAACGAGCCGGATGGATGTCGATTCCATTTTCACGGCAATAGTCTTGGTACACGCCATTGCTTTCGGTGTTGGCGATGGCTAATAGGTTCGGCGGCACAGCGCCTCCGTTGTCCTTGGAAAACTTGTTCGAGATGTCATGCCCAGAAGGTCTCAGTTTCGCGTCGTAGCCGTTTTTTAGCAAACTCTTCATCGAGCCCGAATAGGGCGTAAGCACACGTTTATTACTCGCCTTCGGAAAAGGATTCTTCGAGAGCCACCAGACACAGTTGACTGCGTCCTTAACTCGAACCCTTCTCACATTGACCCATTCGGTAGGGCTCGGCAATTTCGCCGGATTCCACCAGTAGTGTTCTTGAGCAAGATGGAATCCGTACTCTTCGCAGAGCATCACCAGAAGCTTGAAATGGTAAAGGGACCTAGTGGGCGTTCCAGACTTCCATGCCCCACCAATGTCGATAACCAAGCTTCCATCGGACTTTAGGACTCGATGAAATCCTTCAGCGAATGGTCGAAACCACTCGCAGTATTCGGCGGCATCCACATTGCCATAGGTCTTTTTGCGAACAAGTCCGAATGGTGGCGAGGTCATGATCAGATTGACCGATTCAGGCTTTGCTGCATGATGAAGGTATTCAAGCGAGTTGCCCTGCAATATCCGTCCCAGTTCGGTCCTATGAGCTTCACTTAACTTGCCAAAGTCACGACCATGCAGATACTCGCGTTGCTTTCGCATGGGAGCCACAGAGACGTTGTGCAAATGGCGCAGATAGTCTCCAAGAGACTTAAAGCCTAGAGAGACGGACACCTCCTCCATCTCGTTACGTTCGTGGGTGGTGAGCTTGATGCTCGTGATGTTTTCACGAGTCTGGGATAACGGCGGCCTTCCCATTGAGATATCCGTGTCTCGGACAGCTATGTTTTTCATTTTTCCTCCTAGAACTCCTTATCAGAATCACCGCCGTTTAGGGCAGATTAATCAAAACAATTAAACTCTTCATCGGTCATGACTTAATATCCTTCCAATATCTCTTGAATTTGGTCATCTGACATAGGCTCTTTTTGTCCTAAAATAACCCACTCATGCAGTTTTGTATGGGTGTGCTTATACCCAGGAAGGCAATCTGAGCATAAATGATCGTCACAGGGGGCAAGGTCATCGTTCTCGCATCCACATAGTCCAGGGTTATACAAACCGTCATACCCGTTCTGTTGGAGTGAATCTCTCAATAGGTCAACGATGGTTATCATCTTGCTCGCTGTCTTTTGATCAATCATTTCCCTTCCTCCTTGTACTCCGGTGCTGCATCGAGCATTGCTTGGTAACATGTAGAAACTTGTTTTTCATCCAGAAGCAATTTTAACTTTTGTTCAATCATCATGACTTATCTCCTTGTATTTAGATTGTTTTTGCGTTAGGCGTATTTTACGGTACGAAAGATACACAAACGCATATAACATGAAAAATCCCGTCAAGGTTGGTAACACCGAAAAAATAAACCAAGGCATCTGGTATTTTGGTGCAATGAGATGAAAATGCGACTGCAAAACAAAATTAGCCAGTACCGCCATGCCTAAAATTTTCCCCGCCATAAAATGATTCAGGATTATTCTTTTTAGAAACGGTCGTTCGTGATGATACATCGTCACGGTCATCGAAACACAATAAAGCATATTGATGGTCAATAATACGCCTAACGCACTGCTTGTTACAAACAGGAAATAATGATTCATGATGACGCACCTTAAGGAAGGTACGTCATGTGGAGTGTCCCCTGAACATGGATATTTGTCAGGGAGATTGACCCAATGGAAGGAATGGTGTTGTCAGACAACACAGATGCACGGGTACTTCCAACCTTGATATTCTGAAACTGCAAACTGCTCATGGTCATGTTGAGTGAATCAAGCAAGCTGCCGTCTGCCAAAAACGTTGGAGTTGATGAATCGCTAATCGGACCAAGGACAACATTCATCTGAACCGGAATTTGCCCAAGCAATTGATTAAGCTGGTTTTGAATGTTGCTCCAAGTTTGCGCCAACTGCGATGATTGCGACGGTGCATTGTTGAGCGACTGTTGAACGCTTGGTGCGACCAATAGGGAAATACCTTGCTGACCTGTTGTCTGAGCAAGATCGTTGTCATCCATAGACTGAAGCGACCATGCTTGACAGGCTGCCAATGTGGTTGTTATCGCGAACATGACGATTTTTGTGTTCATGAATATCTCCTTTTGTATGGATGTATTTTACCAAAATCAATTGATGCGTCAAGCATTATTTTTATTTATTTTGTTTTAGTGGTTGACTTGGGCGAAGTCATCTTGTATCTTGTAAAAAACATCACAAACAATGGAGATTTTATGAAAACATTCTTAAAATGGGCAGGCAACAAATCCCAAATCAAAGAGATTATCTCAAATGAGGAGAATTATGTCGATAAACTCTTCGCAGTAATTGATATGTACATAAAACCATTACGAGATGCATCTATTATTGATACACAAGATATACAACTTGTATTTG
>DAIELO010000184.1 GCA_027341705.1 Caryophanales bacterium | reverse complement strand
ATTTCCAAAATTTGTTTCTGAAAAAGGAGATACAGGCGCAAGGTTATCTGTTCAATAAGCCAAAACCACTGGTGCAGTCACCGCAACCTCCGCAACCCGTTCACCCTTCGCCGATGGGCTGCAGGGTGTGGGCGACGGAGGGGCACTTGCCGTGTCTGTGTGAGCACATGTTGCGCGAGCAATGCCCCGTATATCATACGCACTCCTGATTTTGCGCGGGACATCTGAGTGGGGGAGGCGTCATCGCTCCCCCTTTGTGCGTGATATACTATACAATGAAAAGGTGGTCTACATTCGCACCATGTTGCGATATCTTTCTGAGGAATAGCGATGTGATCAAAGTAAAAAAACTGGTAGGTAGCATAAATAAGGCAGTAATAGATGCTTTAGGATTAGTTATACTCGAAGGAGAGCCTATATTTTTAGGTGAATCCAATTTAACACATATGAAAACTGAGCATCCAGATAATTTCAACAAATACGGTAACCGATTAGAGGAAATTCTTAGCAATCCTGATTTTGTCACATTGCATCCTCATAACGAATCGATCGAATACATCAAGATTATCGAGCCGGATTATGTATTGGTTGCTGTTAGAGTATCATTAAGTGGTGTTGCTTACGTGCGCACTTTGTTCGTAATGAGCGATGAAAAGGTTGAAAAATATAAAAAGCATGGCTATATGCATTTATTGTCATAGGTTCTACTTGTACAAATTGCAGTTGGGATGCTATAATAAAACCTTAAAAGAGGCATAATGTTATAGTGGGATCTTCTGAGGACGGAACAGGCAGCCGTCGCCCCCGTAAGGGTTTGGAGATGCAGATTGTCACCTGTCTAAGATTCCTTTAGGGTCGTGGAGGTTCCACGGCCTTTTGCGTTTCCAAATATTAAAGCAAAATCTGTACGCATTGGACTAGCTGTAATGGTAAAATAGTCCACCAGCTTACTCAAGATGGTGATACAATGAAATTACATATCTGAGAGCGAAGTTGCAGCAGTTTCGCACAAATTGATACAGGCGTATCCAACCAATTTTCAAGCATACGAAAAGGCATGTAAAGCCAATATTGTCGAACCGGGAAAAATGTTTATAATGTCCACAGATAACTTGATGAATCCAAAATATATCATTAACTTTCCAACGAAGCGCCATTGGAAAGAAAAATCGAAGATAGAAGACATTGAGAGTGGGCTTAAATCGCTCATCAAGGAAATAAAAAGGCTTGGAATTAAATCAATTGCGGTGCCACCTCTGGGCTGCGGAAATGGCGGATTGGACTGGGACGAAGTTAGACCGCTTATTGAGCGAGCTTTCGCCCCGCTGAGCGAAAATGTTGATGTGTGGGTTTATCCTCCTTCAGGGAGCCCAATGCCTGATAATATTAAAAAATGAAGCGGAAAATATAATACATGATGATACTGAATCGCTGAAACGTTTGGAGAAAGTAAAAGCTATCATCTCGGGTTTTGAAACTCCATATGGTATGGAACTATTGGCCACAACGCACTGGATCGCATCGCATCAGCCGAAATTTAATTTGGAGCAAATAATCGATGCTTTTCATCGCTGGAACGCTCGCAAAGCTCAACTATTCTCAGGCGAACACATAGAAATTGCATGGGAGCATTTGAGAAAAAATGAACTCGAAAGATAATTACGTTACAGGCGGGGGCGGACATTTGGAACCTTATACGACATCCGAATCGATCACTACGGCTCAACGATTGAAACTTGAATTGGATAGCTATCGGCCTTTTTCACGTGAGGTGATTGAAAACTTACGCGCGTACTTGCTGGTGGAGTGGACATTCAATTCCAATGCCATTGAGGGCAATACGCTGACGAGAACGGAAACCAAAGTGGTATTGGAAGATGGCATTACCATTGGCGGAAAAACGGTTCGCGAACATTTAGAGGCCATTAACCACAAAGAGGCTATTTTGTTGTTGGAAGAGTTGGTTCGGCGCGAAGAGGGACTTTCTGAGCGGGTCATCAAAAATCTACATGGGCTGATTTTGCGCGGCATCGATTCGCAGAACGCAGGCGTCTACCGCCGTCAAAACGTATTAATCAGTGGAGCCGATCACATTCCCCCTGATCACGTGGTGGTGCCAGAACGTATGGAACGTTTGTTGCAATGGTATCGAGTCGAGGGTGCTACACTCCACCCGCTTGTCAGGGCGAGTATCCTGCATAGCGATTTTGTGAAAATCCATCCTTTTATTGATGGCAATGGGCGCACTGCGAGGTTACTGATGAATTTGGATTTAATGCAATCTGGTTATCCTCCGGTTATCATTCCAAATGACCAACGGGTACCGTATTACGATGCGCTGGATCGGTCTCATGTTACAGGTGACTATCATGATATGGTGGAACTGGTAAGCCAACTCGCGGTAGACTCACTTCACTTTTACTTGAATTTCATCAAGTAACCGCACAATTTATTATTTGCGAAGTGGGGGGATGAACAATGCGAGGTGTACGCGTTGTCTGCAGTTGCCTTATCCGAACAAGTCGCTATGGGTTCCGGTGCGAGTGAGAGTCAAAACGAGTATGTCGTCCTCAACCTTATAAATGAGCAACCAGTCCGGTGTGACGTGACACTCCCGATGCCTTGACCAAACGCCGCTTAACGCATGATCATTATGCTTTTCAGTAAGAGGCTCCCCTGAAGCCAGTGTTTGAATGACTGCCGTAAGAAGGCGCATATCATAGCCTCTGCGCTGGAAATATTTCAGATCACGTTTAAAGCGACTGGTCGGCTTCACTTCATACATCGGCCAAAAGCTCCTTCATCATCTGGTCGACATCAGTATAGCCTTTAACCGAAGGGTTACGGCTGATGCGTTCAGCCTCCTCCATGGCGGCAATCGTCTCGGCGTTCGGAATCTCAAGAGCAATGTCAAACGGAATTCTCTGCTGACGCACGGCCTGACGCAGGAAAATATTGAAGGCCGTCGTCATGTTCATTCC
>DAIELO010000183.1 GCA_027341705.1 Caryophanales bacterium | reverse complement strand
ACTTCATGCCCACCACTAACACATCCCTAACTATTTCGCATATTTTTTAAAAAGTAGACTTGCATTGTGACCACCAAATCCAAAAGAATTAGACATGGCATAAGTAAGTTCTTTTGATCTGGGTTGATTTGGTACATAATCCAGATCACATTCAGGATCGGGATTTTCTAAGTTGATCGTCGGCGGCATCAAGCTGGCATTGATGGCGAGAATGGTGGCAATAGCTTCTACTCCTCCTGCAGCACCCAACAGATGACCTGTCATCGACTTAGTAGAACTTACTGAAAGCTGATACGCATGTTCGCCAAATACTTTTTTGATCGCTTTCGTCTCAGCAATATCGCCTAGTGGCGTAGAAGTCCCGTGAGCATTGATATAACCGATCTCACGACGATCAATTCCCGCATCATCAATTGCCGCTTGCATTGCACGAGCCGCACCATTACCAACAGGTTCCGGCTGCACTAAGTGATACGCATCGCCACTCATGCCATAGCCAATGACTTCTGCAAGAATATTGGCACCACGTTTTTTTGCAAACTCCAACTCCTCAAGAATTAGTATTCCAGATCCTTCGCCCATGACAAAACCATCCCGTCCTGAGTCAAAAGGCCGACTGGCGCGCGCTGGCTCGTCGTTGCGTTCAGAGAGCGCTTTCGCTGAACAAAAACCAGCAAAAGCAAGCGGTGTTAAGGTCGCTTCTGCTCCACCGCAAATCATGGCATCAGCAGTTCCCAGTGCAATCATCCGAGATGCATCGCCAATCGCATTGGCCCCTGTTGCACAAGCAGATACGGGCGCACTATTAGGTCCTTTTGCGCCGAATAAAATAGACACTTGTCCAGATGCCATATTGCCAATAATCATCGGAATAAAAAAGGGACTCACCCGTTTAGGCCCACGTTCCATCAAAATCCGATGTTGATCTTCAAACGTTTGCAACCCACCGATTCCAGAACCGATGTATACGCCCACACGAGGAGCAATTTCTTCCGTTATCTGAAGTCCGGATTGCGCGAGTGCCATATGTGATGCCGCAACGGCAAACTGAACAAAACGATCCATATGACGAAGTTCTTTGCGATCCAATTCCATGATTTCTTCAGGATGAAAATGATAGATACTTCCCGCAATTTTAGTTGAGAAATCAGTTACGTCAAAATGTTCAATTCTGCTTACACCAGAAACGCCTTGGAGCAAGTTTTGCCAAAAGACTTCAACTTGCATACCAATTGGTGTCATAACTCCCATTCCAGTCACTACAACTCGTCTCACAAATTCCACCTCATGTACTCAAAATGAGTATTTTCATATGAGAAAACCCCGCGCACCGCACGGGGGCTTCTCCACTGTCGGGTATGTACGACCGATCACACATCATACCGTCACTGCGGGCAGCAACTAGACATGTGCCTCAATGTACTTGACCACATCACCAACGGTGGTAATTTTCTCAGCATCTTCGTCAGAAATTTCCAAGTCAAATTCATCTTCAAGCTCCATCACTAACTCCACAACATCTAACGAGTCAGCGCCTAGATTGTCTTTAAATGAAGCTTCCATGGTCACTTGCGCTTCGTCAACACCGAGGCGATCCACCACTATGCGTTTCACGCCATCATAAACTTCGGACATCCTCTCACCTCCTTCAGAGATTATACTACATGGCTAGTCCCCCGTCGACAGCAAACACCTGACCTGTAATATAAGCTGCTTCATTAGACGCCAGAAAACGTACCAATGCCGCCACATCATCAGGTTGCCCTAGACGGGATAAGGGAATTTCCTTTAACATGTTCGTTTTTATATCACTTGGTAACCCTGCTGTCATTTCCGTATCGATAAAACCTGGCGCAATGGCATTGACGGTCACTTGGCGACTCGCAAATTCACGGGCGAGCGTCTTAGTTAGCCCAATGACACCAGCCTTTGCAGCCGTATAATTGGCCTGCCCCGCATTGCCAGTCAAGCCAACCACAGAGGAGATGTTGATAATTCTTCCCTGTCCTGATCGCAACAAGTACCTAGAGGCCGCTTGCACCAACAAAAAAACCGATTTTAGATTCGTGTCAAGCACCAAATCCCAATCCGCTTCCTTCATTCTCATGACTAATCCGTCACGAGTAATCCCTGCGTTATTTACCAAAAAGTCAAGTTGTCCAAACTGTTCAATGGCAGACGAAATTAATTTTTTCGCTCCCTCAGCAGTCGCTACATCAGCTTGTACAGCATATGCCTGACCACCTTTTTGCAATACAGTATCCACCAATTCAGCGGCTTTGGCCTGATTGGAAGAATAACCAATCACGACTTTTGCGCCTGCATCGACAAACGCATCAACGATGGCGTGCCCAATACCACCCGTGCCCCCGGTCACCACAGCCACTTTGTCTAAAAGCGATCCAAAAGTCAAGTTGGATGTCCCCTCCTATTGAAAAAACTTCACCGTTTCTACAAGCGTCTCTGGATCTTCCACGTGCAAGGTCTTCACACTTTTATCAGTCTTGCGAATTAGTCCCGACAACACGGTTCCAGGACCAATTTCAACAAAAACATCAACACCTAAAGCCACCATGTTTTTGATCGAACGCTCCCAGAGCACAGGTGCCGCAAGTTGTGCCCGCAATGCCGCCTTCACGCTATCCGCTGTGGTGAGCATCTCTGCTGAGACGTTGGCCATGATGGGCATTTGCGGTGGATTCCATGGCGGCACGTGCAGTGCCTGCGATAGTTGATCGGCTGCAGTATCCATCATCGAAGAGTGGAAAGGGCCGCTAACGTCTAGCATCACTGCTCTGCGCGCCTTTGCCTCTGGTGCCCTTTTAATTAACTCTTCAACAGCACTGGTCGCGCCTGATACTGTGACCTGCCCTGGACAATTGATGTTAGCCATTGCAACAGAATAGCCAGTCTCTTGTGAGATGGTTTCGCATAATTGGGTAAGTAAATCCTCATCAGCACCGAGTACAGCCGCCATCGCACCTGCACC
>DAIELO010000182.1 GCA_027341705.1 Caryophanales bacterium | reverse complement strand
GATATTTAATCGTGGCAATAAAATGGTTTCCCATGCTGGTGAGGTCGAACATATCATCGGCGATAGACACCACCTGGAACAATTTGAAACGCAAATGCAAAGGCAGAAATTTGATGTGGTGATAGACATGATTGGATTCAATCGGCAAGATGCGCAAACAACGGTGCGAATATTAGGCGAACGTACAGAACACTTGATTGTTTGTTCAAGTGTAGCTGCCTATCAAAGACCATTGCACAGTATACCCACCATTGAGGCGCAGGAATCCTTAATAGACGAGCCTACTTTTTTGTATGGTTATCAAAAAGCAGAAATGGAGCGCTATCTGCACAAAGTCATTCAAGAGCGAAGCCTTCCGATTACGATTATTCGACCATCACTGACTTTTGGAATTGGATCAGAGAACATAGGCGTATTGCGACAGAATTACGGAATTGTTGATCGCATTCGAAAAGGTAAGCCGCTGGTGATGTTCGGCGATGGGACAACACCATGGAATTTTACGTTCGCAGCAGATTTGGCTAAAGCGTTTGTTTTTGCCATGGGCAATCCTGCGACTCATGGGAAAGCCTATCACGTCACGAATGGCGACCTGCATTATTGGGAGGATTTGTATATTGAATTCGGTCGTATTGTAGGTGTGGAACCTAATATTGTGCATATTTCGACCCAGATGCTAACCGCAGTGGCTCCGCAGCTTTTCGGTCATATTGATGATGAAAAAAAATATCCAAGTGTATTTGACTGTCAGAAATTTAGCCAAGATGTACCCACTTTTCAGTCGACAATCTCTTTAGAGCAAGGTCTAAAGTCTATTGTACATTGGTATGAAGAAACGCATCATGCAGTGGATTTTGCAAAGGATGAGTTAGAGGATAAACTCGTTGGATTGCACCAAGAATGGATATCGCAAGTGGGGAATATTAGATAGTTTACTGTTGAATTGGGGATAGCCTTATATGATTTATGCGATAAAACGTATTCTTGTCGGAAAGCCTCTCAAAACCCGTGAAGGACAACATGTGAAATAGCGCTTAGTGCTAATTCTCTAACCCAATTAGCACAGAATCTCCAGACGGTAGTTGGAGTATTTAACACGAAAATAGCAACCACGGTCACGACTGGTTAAGCGAAGACAATTAGACTTTGTGGTTGCGCATCCATGTAAGTAGCTCATCTGCAGGTAAAGGACGACTAAAATAATAGCCTTGTACCTCATCACAATCATTTAGGCGTATTAGTTGCAACTCTTCTTCACTTTCCACACCTTCTGCAATCGTAGTGATGCGTAGGCTTTTGGCCATGCTGATGACAGCTTTGACAATTGCTTCGTCATCCGGATCAGTATCAATATCGCGCACGAACGACTGATCGATTTTAAGCTTGTCTATAGGGAAACGATTCAAGTAGGCTAGCGAAGAATAGCCAGTGCCAAAGTCATCGATGGACATTCGCACGCCGTTTTGATGTAAGGAACCCATAATTTCTATCGCCTTTTCCGGCTCTTTCATTGCTATTGTTTCGGTGATTTCAAGTTCTAGATATCGAGAAGGTAAATTTTCTTTTTCAAGGATATTGATCACTAAATTCGGGAAATTAGATTGTTTTAATTGTAAGGCCGATAAATTTACTGCGACTGATTTTAGTTGCAATCCCAAATCTAACCATTGTTTCATTTGGCGAATGGCTGTTTTCAGAACCCACTCACCGATAGGAACAATAAGTCCACTATCTTCAGCGATGGGGATAAATTCTGCTGGCGAGATCATGCCTAAAGTAGGGTGTTGCCAGCGTAACAATGCTTCCACCCCAATTGCTGAATTTAATTTCAGCGACACAATTGGTTGATAATAGAGGAACAATTCATTTCTATCCAAGGCCATGCGTAATGCATTTTCAAGTTGTAGTCGTCGATCTGAATGTTGTTGCATTTCAGTAGTAAAGAAACAATAGGAATTGCGTCCGTCGTTCTTTACGCGGTACATTGCGATATCTGCGTGCTTATATAGCGCTTCCCAATCGTCTCCATCTGTGGGATACACCGCGATTCCAATAGAAGGTGTGGTGGTCAAATCAAATCCATTGATGTGATATGGTAAAGAGACGATATGGATTATTTTTTGCGCGACATGTGCGACGTGATCATCTTCCGTATCGGGCAACAAAATGATAAATTCATCCCCGCCAATACGTGACACAGTATCTTGTTCGCGTAGTGTGAATGAAAGCCGTTTCGCCACTTCAATCAATAGCATGTCACCAATTTCATGACCGAGGGTGTCGTTAATATTCTTGAAATGATCAAGATCAAGAAACATCAGCGAGAAGGAGCCATCATTGCGTTGCGCCCAATTAATCAATTGCTTTGCTCGATCGGCTAGTAGTAGGCGATTGGGCAATCCAGTTAATGAATCAAAATGAGCCAAGTGCTGAATTTGTTCCTGTGCCATTTTTTGTTCTGTGACGTCACGAATGCTTTCAATTACCGCGATGACCTCACCATTCGGATCTCTCAAAAGGGACGCTGTCGCGCTGAGATAGGCTTGTCCAGACGGCAAATGGGTGGCAACCGTTTCGCCAAAAAGTGTATCTCCTTGTAACCATAAATTATCGTAATTCTCTGCATGTGTGGCTTCGAAATTTAATGCAAGGTCTATTAAAATTGGACGGCGTTCGCCATAAAAAGGAATCGCGTATTCGTAATTGCTTTTGCCCATCATGTCTTGCTTCGATATGCCTGTCATGTCTTCCATGCCACGATTCCAAGCAATCACTTTAAATTCTTTATCAATCACAAAAGTAGCGTCAGGCAGGAAGTCAACAATATCTTTCCATCGTCTCTCGGATTCCAACAGTGCTTGTTCTGCCTGCTTTCTTTCAGTCATATCTGTAAAAATACTGATGTAATGAGTCACATTCCCCTCGTTATCAAGTACCTGAGTGATTGAAAGCCATTCCAAATACTCACTGCCATCACGTCTTTTATTCCATACTTCAC
>DAIELO010000181.1 GCA_027341705.1 Caryophanales bacterium | reverse complement strand
CGATGCCAATGTCAAACGCTTCTGCTAGCCACACAATGGAGAGTAGAACAATAATGTAAATTGTCGTTTTGGTAATAGGCGTTCGATCAAGACGCGCCAGCAAATTTTCATCTGCATATAAAGATGGTTTGTGTTGCATACGATCTAACCTCCTAAAAGTTAATTAATACCGAATTAAGCACTGCGAGAAATATTTTGGCGCAATTTAGGGAGTTTTGTTTTTTGACCAACGATATAACTGATTAACGGAATTCTTCCTAGGAAGTTGGAAATAATAATCGCAGCCCCATAGACAAAGATAATCGACAAAGGCAATAAAATCATGCGCCATGTTAAAGAGGGATGAACGTGATACACAAATACTTCGACATAGTGAAGTGCAAAAGGATGCACAAGAAATACACCAAAAGAAGCAGCAGCCACCATTTTGACAAATCCGCTAAACCAGCGGATGGAAGCTTTATGGCGGTTATCGGCCCAAGCAATACCTGCTCTCCATAAAACAGCGGTGATGATTAAACTATACGGAATCATAAATGGTTGCAATACTAGGTCTGACATCGAATAATCCTGATGAAGCAGCAGCCTGCCAATGGCAAAATGAATCCAGAGCGCTAACAACATTGCTAAAAAAGCAACTAATAATAAGCGAGTGTACTTGACCACGTAGTTTCTAATTGGGTTATAGTAAATAGCCAGTTCGGCACCAGCGATAAACCAAAACTGGTAGGTCAGCAAATTGCGATCGCGCAAGAGAATTAACCATTTTAGAATAAAGGGAAGATGGGTGACATTTACGTTTTGCACGTAGGCACTATTGAGCCACATCAAAAAGAGTTCAAGGAAGAAACTGCCCACAAAAATCCAAACATGCCATTTCTCCATCTTTTTCATCCACATCACAAAAAACGGAAATACAACGTATAACTGCATCGAAATCAGTAAGAAATACAAAAAAAATTGATTGCCAGTAAGGAGTGCGATGCTAATTGTGTGAAACAGATGGCTGGCAGTCCAAGAGAAATTATTTAAATAGGTTCCTGAAAATAAAATATATGCGACCGTCCAGAAAATATAGGGAATCGCAATCAGGAAGAAACGTTTTTTCCAAAAGGTAGTCGCCTTAAACGGTTTTCGATAATAAGTAATAAACAACACGAGTCCAGTGATAAATAAGAAGGATTCGCGCGTGAAGTGTAAGGCGGTTAATAACATCTCAAGCAACACGTTGGGGGTCGTTATGCCAGGATTAAAGAGATTGTAAAAAGAAACATTATGCACACATACGACTCCAAGTATAATGAAGGCTCGCATCAAATCAATTTCATATAAGTGTTCTTTCATGTACGAAGCCAAACCTCCTCTGGTAGTTGACACTAGCATAGCGAGATACATTTAAAAACATCTTAATACCAATGATGCTGCGTTAAGGCGATTTTAAGGTGTAACTGGCAAATTATAAGGATGATCTCGAATTTATTCTTGGAAGGACGATCAACATGTCCGAACTCAGCCGTAGGATTGACTTTCGTTTAAATGGCAACGAAAATCATGCCGTTTTTTATGGAGAAAAGTGGTTTACTAATTCTGATATTCGCACTGATGTGCAAGTAATCAAGGACTTACTATCACAGCAAGGAGTTTGTCAAGGCGATAAAATCCTTCTGGCTAGGGAAAATTCATATATATTTATCGCTATCTACATTGCTCTTATTCAGTTTGGCGCAACTGTTGTGCCTGTGAATCCGTTGATGCCTGAGCCGGAGATGTTGAAGGTGGGTATGCGGGCAGAAGTGACAGGTGCATTTGTGGACGCCCATATACTAGAACGAATTGGATTAGAACAATTATCTACACTGCGTTTTCTCGTGACGATTCCTGAGCACGTGGCCAGTGCCAGTGAGCTTGAGGCAAAGCGGACAGGCATTCCCATCGACAGTCGTACAGAGCAACAAGAACCTGATGAGCAGTTGACGGCGATTCTGTTATTTACATCGGGAACTACTGGACTTCCTAAAGGTGTGGAACTCACTCACAAACAAATGTTTGCAACCATTTCTCAAGTGATCAGCACACATCAACTTACTAGCCAGGATGTTAGTTACTGTTTCTTGCCGCTATTTCACATTAATGCCCAAGTGGTTGCGCTTTTGTCTACCATTGTGTCTGGGGGCAGCTTAGTGGTAGAGGGGAAATTTAGCGCCTCGCGCTTCTGGCAAACCGTGATGCAGCAACAAGTGACGTGGATATCAGCAGTTCCGACGGTGATCGGAATTTTGATAAAAGCAGAAATCAATCCGGTGGTGTCAGCTTCTTTGCGTTTTGTCAGGTCAGCCTCGGCACCACTGCCGTTGGTATATGCAAAACGCTTCGAATCACAGTTTGGTGTTCCAATTATTGAATCCTATGGGATTACTGAAGCTGCAAGTCAGGTGTGTGTCAATCCTCTGCCACCAGGCATAAGAAAGTCAGGCTCTGTGGGAATCCCTGCTGGTGTATCATTGAAAATCATTGGTGAAGATGGCAATCCAGAACAAGCGGGCGAAATTGGTGAAATTGCTATTAAAGGTGATAGCGTGATCCAGCATTATGCGAATGGGAATGAAGGACAAGATAGTTTTCATGATGGTTGGTTTTATACAGGTGACTTAGGTTATATTGATGAAGACGGATATGTGTATATTACAGGACGTAAGAAGGAAATGATCAATCGTGCTGGGCAAAAAATTAGTCCTAGAGAAGTGGAGGATGTGATCAGTCAGCATGACGGTGTGAAGTCTGTGGCTGTTATCGGGTTGCCAGATGAGTTGTATGGGGAACGTGTGGTGGCTTATTTTATTCCAGAACCTTGGCATCAGGATACCAATCAATTGATTGACGCATTAATCACGTTGTGTAAAAAGTCACTATCGTCATACAAGTGTCCTGAAGAGTTTCACTTGGTGGAGGCAATTCCCGCCGGTCCTACAGGAAAGGTGCAACGTCATCGATTGCGCGAAGAGGTTAT
>DAIELO010000180.1 GCA_027341705.1 Caryophanales bacterium | reverse complement strand
TATCGCGCTTGGTGCGCATCCCAATCCGCGCAAAGTATTAGTGGTAGGCGGTGGGGACGGCGGCGTGATTCGCGAGGTGTTGAAGCATCCATCGGTGGAGAAAGCGGTACTTGCCGAAATTGATGATCGCGTGATCGAAGTCTCTAAGGTGTATTTGCCGCAAATTGCAGTGGCGCTAGGGGATGCACGCGCGGTGGTGGAAGTGGGAGATGGAATCGCTCATGTGAAGGATCATCCTGGTGAATATGATGTCATCATCGTTGATTCGACCGATCCAATCGGTCCTGCGGTGGGGCTCTTTGCCAAGTCTTTTTATGAAAGCATCTATCATGGACTTAAGGAAGATGGCATATTTGTGGCGCAAAGTGAATCGCCGTTTTTCAACGGTGATCTGATTCGCAATGTGCAGGCGGATGTGCGCTCATTGTTCCCGATTACACGCTTATATTTGGCATCCATTCCAACCTATCCTAGCGGTCTGTGGAGTTTTTCGATTGGCTCCAAACGATATGATCCGCAAGTACTTGCAGATGAATCGCGCAGTGCTATGCTTGATACCAAGTATTACACGCCGGCATTGCATCGTTCAGCATTTGTATTGCCGCGGTTTGTGGAGGAATTGGTACAATGAGTGAGCAAACTCATCGCGAAGCATTTGACTTTGCCTATTCAGGTCGCACATTTATCGGGTCAACGACTGATTATGAGGCAGCTCAGATTGTGATTTACGGCATGCCGATGGATTGGACCACGTCCTTTCGGGCAGGCGCTAGGCTTGGCCCGCAGCGCATCCGTGAGGTGTCAATTGGATTGGAAGAGTATAGTCCCTATTTAGATCGTCACTTAGAAGAGGTGGCGTATTTCGATGCTGGTGACATGCCGCTTCCTTTTGGGAATGCCGCTCATAGCTTGGAAGTGATTGAATCCTATGTAGGTAAATGGTTGGATGACGGCAAACTTCCATTTGGTTTAGGGGGTGAGCACCTCGTATCGCTGGGGGTGCTTCAGGCCGTAGCGAAGCGCGTGCCTGATCTGCGGGTCATTCACATTGATGCGCATGCGGATTTGCGTGATGGATATGAAGGGGAGCCGCTGTCCCATTCTGCTGTCATTAAAAAAGTGGCGGAAATTCTAGGGCCAGAACGAATTTACCAGTTTGGTATCCGCTCGGGAACCCGTGAAGAATTCGCCTATGCTCGTGCCAATACGCATTTTTACCCATTTGAAGTAGTGAAGCCATTACAAGAGGTGATTGCAGAGTTGGGCAATTACCCGGTCTACATCACCATTGACATTGACGTGCTTGATCCTGCTTTTGCACCTGGTACGGGAACGGCCGAAGCGGGGGGGATCACATCGCGTGAATTGATTGACAGCATCCATGTGATGAGAGGCTTGAATGTGGTCGGTTTTGATCTTGTCGAGGTGGCTCCGGTGCTAGATCCTACGGAACAAACACAAATTGTGGCGGCAAAAATCCTGCGTGAGGCACTGCTCGCTTATGGGATTTAGGCGAGATATGGGTTGTGATGGGATGGAAAAACGAAAACAAACGACGGGCATCCTTCATGTCCATTCACTAGAAACCGATCAGGTCATGCCGACTACTATCACATTTCTTAAAAATAAATACGCACTGGTGTATACGGAGGACAATGAAGGCTGGCAAGGCACCAAGACGCGAATGGTGATCGATGTCAGCGATCCCGAAGATCCACAACTGCGCGTCGTTAGAAAAGGTCACGTAGAGAGTGATTATACCTTCATCAATGGCAAAAAAACAGAAGGCTATTATCGGCTCCCAGAAGGCGATATCGCGCTTGAAGTGGTCACGGCGGAATTGAATGTCACCGTTCAAAGGAACAGTCTTCATGCGGTGCTATCTGCATGGATGACGATGCAAAAGACCGAGACGATTCCGTTGCAAATCGTGATGGATCTGACATGGGACGAGGACGATTAGGCGGTGCCTTGACGCATGGCTTGCAGGTTGTCCTCCAAGTATTCCTCACCGTAACGGTCAATGAAGTGTAGGCGCTGAAAATAGCGTTTGGCATCTTGGTAATTCATGCGTGCAAAAGAGGCATTGATTGCGCCTTGCAACACGGCACCTGCGACAGGAATCAGGAGACTGCCCTCTTTTTCAATGAAATAAAGTGAAATTCTGGTGGCCAAGGTATCTACTAAGGAGCCGATGAGCGGTGATCCGCCTGCAAGCATACTGACGGTGACGTGTTGACTGATTGCACGTGCGGCCATGGTCGCCGATTCGCGGATTGCCAAATGGGCAGTGAGTTTGGCCTCAATCGCCTGAGCATCCTTGGCGGTCGGAGTCATGGCTACTAAAAAATGAGGTAGATCCTCTTCGTTGTGCAAATTGTAGCCATAGCTATAGCCGATTTGCACCGCGCTTTGTGCGAGTAAACGAATGGTGGCGTACAAGTCGGCCAAAATAGTGGGAATGATCAACCCTTGTAGACCAGGCACCAGTTCAAAAAGTGACGTTAGAAAACCGGCAGTGACGCCCTCTGCGCTAATGGCAATGGTTTGTGTATAAGCCAAACGACGTGCGATTTCGTCTTTGATTTCCAAAGGTAAAAGGCGAATCTCGCTAGCGCATTGGGCATGGTAGCCAAGCTTGACTAATTCATTTTCGACGCGCTCCAATTGTTTGAGAGTAGCAGCTTGTTCTAGTGTTTTGATGATCATGCCTTTTGCCGCTTCTTGGATACGCGCATAGATCGCTTGTGTTTTCTTGTGATTGATTTTTTCAATGGTTTTGACAATTTGACTTACTCCGCCAGAAAATCTTCTGGTTAAGCGAATAGGAAATTTTTCAGGTTGATTCGCTGTTCTCAGCCATTCTCTTAATACTTTGCGTTCATAAACGTTCATCCTGATCGAAATCCTCCCAGCTTGTCTCTTTGTTTCTAGGCTTAAGCATCCCATGAAACGTCGAGTTTGACAATGGCAATATTGACTACGAACACTAGGAGGCATTCCATGAAAAGCTTTCGTGACCCC
>DAIELO010000017.1 GCA_027341705.1 Caryophanales bacterium | reverse complement strand
ATGAGCTGTTGACAGTAACTGATTTCATCCTCTAGCACATCGGTTGTATTTTTCGCTGGGAACTTAGATTTCAAGGATTCATTGACCTTATAGACTGCTTTTCGCAACTTTCGAGAACGATCTAGCAAAATTTCTCTAGGAGATTTCTGATTATAGCGGGCTTTCGTATGGGTCGCATCCACGATAATCGCGTTGTTTTTGATCACTCCCTTTTCAATGGCTATTTCAACGGTTTTATTGATCAGCATATCCAACAAGTTCAGGCCTTTTAATCGCAGCTTTCGAAACTTGGTTAAGGAACTCGGCTCAATCACCGCGTCTTCCGGCGCCATGTCAAGAAAATATTTGAATGACATATCGTATTTGGATCGCTCGACGATGTCCACATCGGATAATTCAAAAATCGCCTTCAAAAGCAAGTACTTGAACATTCGAATCGGATCAATGGCATTTCGACCGTTATCCAGACAGTAGTTTTCCTTGAGTTCATCATAAACGAAGGAGAAGTCAACTAGTTCATTAATCTGACGCAACATATTATCCTTGGGAATAATTAAGTGATAGAGCTCCATGTATGGACTTAAAATCATAGATTCTTGTTGTCGAATCAGTGGTCTCACCTGCTTCTCTGTGATGCATTCATTATATAAAAAAAGGCACAATCCATCAATTTCTTGAGAATTTGTGCCATTTAAACAATCAGAGGGACTTTTTCAGTGGCCTCGCGCTGAGTTTTGTATCGTTCTTGTTCAGTATAGTCACGGGTTTAATCAGTGCTGGTGGAAAACCGCTTCAAGTACCGATTTTTGCGAAAATGTTTAAGGTGTCTATGCAACAGGCATACATGGTGGCGTCACTTGGGACAATTGCTTCGTTGACTGGATTTATAGTGGGACAGCTTTTATTTAATGCGAAGATGTTGCAACTGCCCATCTTAGGGTGGTTATGGATCTACTTTTTTGGCATCAGTATTGTGATGTATGTTTTTGAGCCGTTTTGGAGTTCAAAAGGACAAAAATGGGTAACGATAATTGTGGGTCCGATCCTTGTTCTGGTAGGGCGCACCAGTGAGAAAATTGGTTATTCGCAAGCGGATGTCGAATCGTTGTCTGATGTGATTGGGGAATAGGACAACGAATGGGAAATGAAAAAAAAAGGCACACTAGCGTTGGCATTGGCGTTTTCGCAGATGGTGTTCATCGCCGAACAAGCGAACGGGGTGTTTCAACTTGTCCACCTGTAGGAGGTGGGACGGGTAAGCATTAGAAGTTGAGGATACGGCGCGATTATCGAGCGAGGCGAGCAACACATTCACTACAGCCACTAGTGGGTAGTCTCAATATAAAAACAACCCCCAGCGTGATGGTGCGCGCTGGGGGTAAGGGCGTGTTCGGCGATCGTTGATGATGGAAAATTACATTTTTGCGGCGTTGCCTCTTACCTTCATTGAAGGCGATTCATTGTCGCTGTGGCTAGAACCCCATTTTGGTGCGTTCAAGAGTTCCTTGCCTTTTCTGAAGCGGATGTATCCGTCAATACCGATGAGACCCGCATAGCGTGGGAACTTCATCAGGATTAGATCGGTCCAAATGTAACCGAAGTTATTGAACGATCCGGCGGTAATGTACTGAAGGTTCATAAAGACGGCGACGAGTGCGGACCAGAAGATTTGGAACCCAAGAATAAGGAACAAACCGACTAGGAATTCAAGTAGCACGACGAGAAAGTCAGTCAATCCACCCAGCGGAATGAAAAGATTGTTGGCGATCCAGGCGTACAGTTGGTTCAAACCTAGTGGATCAAAGCGTGTGACGGTTGGTCCAACAAGGTTGGTGACAAGGCCATGAATTAATCCGGATGAATCGACTTTGCCGTCGCTGAGCCAAGACAACTTCTCTATGCCCGCGTTGAGCCATGCCCAACCAAAAATGATGCGACCAATTGTGAATATAATCACAAAAATGGCGTTAATCCAACTTTTCTTCATTTCTGCGCCTACAGCGCTGAAATACGCTCCCATTGATAAAACCTCCTGAATGAATGATGTAAACGATCGCCGATAAATGTGTTTCAATTAAACAATCAATGAATCATTTCTATATTTCTATAATAAACTCACGGGATTTAATGCGAAAGGTCCGATAAGACTTGCCGCTTGTCACCGAATTGGCTATATAAAAATTAGTCGTATATGAAGTTGGATATTATCTTATAAGTGGTTGACGAATTTTTTCTACTAGTTCTATTAGTCTTTGTGTACTAGACGAAACCAGCGTTAGCTACGGTTAGGCACGCCACATTCGCAATTCTAAAAGCGCAGGTTCGCTCTTTCTCTCATAATAGTTATATTGATTTAACACTGATAAATGGTACGATTACAATTAATTGATATAAACCAATTGCTTCCAAGCGGTGATAACACAAAAAAAGGGGGTCATTTCCTTGGGTGTTGTTGTTGACATGTGGAAAAAAAGCTTAGTCACACGTGTCACATTTGCGATTGTGGCAGTATTAGTAGTGATTGTTGTCAATGTGGCGTTGAGCTTTGTATATAACCAACAAATTATTTTGAGTGCTACTTCTTTTCGTACTAAAGTGCTCGCGTTTGGGCGCGATGTCAGTGATCTGATTGATAATGGGTTCTATCAGATGGACGGGCAGGCCAATGTCTGGATTGCAGGTGAAGCTATTTCAGGATACGGAAGTCTCGCCAGTAGCACGTTACCTGTGGTTCTGCAAGGGGAACAAACGATGAACGCTGATTTGGCCAAATTAATTACGATCGCCCCCACCCCTCTCCTTCGTCGTGAAGTGGTGAAAGCACAAAAAGATGCATTTCCATATGAACAGTATTTCCAGAAATCTTTGGCTGAGATTAAAAATGGTCACACGCATCAAGCTGTAGCAAATATTTTAGTAAACAATTCGAATTCCTCCAATGTGTTCACGAATGACCTATTAGCGCTAAATCAAACCACTCGAAAATTGATGGATTCTCCCGCGACTTCTACGATTCAACATGCGGAAGTTTCGCAGTTAGTCAGCCTTATTGGCAACGCAGTCATATTTTTGGTCGGCATTATATTACTTGTTTTCTTTCGCCGCGTGGTGGCACCAATCCCAGTCATTTCATTATCTCTCAAACGTATTGCTGATGGCGATTTAACGGTGGAAAGCATAGTGACGAAGTCCACAGATGAAATTGGCGAGCTTACTCGATCAACGAATACAATGGCGCAAAGTTTACGTCACCTTATTCAACAACTTCAAATAAGTTCAGTGCAATTAAGTGCTGCTTCGCAGGAGTCTGCCGCTTCCACGCAAGAGACGACCGCTTCGATTAATGAGATTGCTAATCAGATGCAGGAAGTGACTGATCAATCAAGTAAGGGGACGGAATCGGTGGTGGAGATATCTAAATCCTTGCTGAGCTTATCTTCACTTATACAACTTTCAAAAAACAAAGCGGAAACTGCTACCACCATTACAGTGGAAGCTCGAATAGCGGCAAATCAAGGAAAAGAAATGGTGGATAATACCATACAAAGTATGCAATTGATCAAAGAGAAAACATCAGAAACTGAGCAACGCATGGCGGAACTCCAGCAATATTCCAAACAAATTGAGGAGATTGCTTCTACAATCAGTGATATCGCGGAGCAGACCAATTTACTCGCTCTAAATGCTTCGATTGAAGCTGCTAGAGCAGGTGATCAAGGGAGAGGCTTTGCAGTGGTGGCAGAAGAAGTTCGTAAGTTAGCAGAGCAGACACGAACCGAGTCTTCCCGTGTCGGTAGCATCTTGGCGGATATATTATCGATTACCGAAGCTAGCGTAATGGTTACAAAAGAAAGCCAAAAAATGGTGACCGATGGTGTGCGCATGGCCATTCAGTCGGGAGAATCGTTAGAAAAGATATTGGCAGCCGTTAGTAAGACTGTCGATGAGGTACAGGGTATTGATGATTTAACCCAAGACGAAGTGGCGAATTCGGATCAAATTGTGGCCCTCATTAATACGGTGGCAGCGGTTGTTGAGAAAACAGCAGATAGTGCGCAGAATGTCGCGGCAACCACTGAAGAAATTAGTGCTGCTATGGAGACTATCGCTGCTAGTACGCAAGAATCGAACCAACAAGCCATTCATCTGCATGAAATGATGATGGATTTTCAAGTGGAATAGAATAATACTCTACATTTGGTGAACGATCCAATAAAACAATGAACTCGGTGTAAACTGAGGAAAAATGTTTGTATTCTGGAGGGTGTCGTGATGTTGACCTACAAGAAGGGGTTGTGAGATGTGAGAGAACACACGGTGTCAACGGGTATTGCTGGACTTGATGATCTGTTGTACGGAGGATTGCTAAAGGGCTCAACGATTATCCTTGAAGGTACACCAGGTAGCGGCAAAACGACATTGGCTTTTCAGTTTCTGTACCAAGGTGCAACGGTTGACGGTGAATCAGGCATTTACGTAACATTCGAGGAACTGCCATCGCAACTTTACGCAGACATGTCCCAATTTGGATGGGATTTACGCAAGCTAGAGCAACGAAATCAATTAAGAGTCCTCTGCCTGTCACCAGAGACCCTGATGGATCAGATGCAAGAACCCGGGGGAGTGTTTGATCAGGTTGTTGAGGAAATAAATTGCAAGCGTATCGTAATCGACAGTGTGTCGTTATTTCAATATGGATTGCATGGTGACAACGAACATCGTAAAGTGATATATCAACTTCGAAATATTCTTCGCAAAAAGGGTCTCACAGCACTCTTAGTTCGAGAACAGTCTGACATAAATACGAGTACAATGCCGTTTGAACATTTTGTGGTGGACGGTGTGATCCGTCTTACGATCACTCGAAAATCAGAACGCTATCGGGAACGAATTCTTGAAGTGATGAAAATGCGCGGTCAGCCCTTTCTGGAAGGGGAGCACGTGTATCGGATTACTGGAGAAGGAATTCATGTGATCCCTGCTTTGCACATCTTCAATCATAAAATGATCGAAGAATCCAAGAAATATTTAACAACCGGCATTGCTCGGTTGGACGAAATATTAGGTGGAGGCATTCTCAACGGGCATGTATACATGTTTGACACGAACAGTAAGTCAGAAACGAAGCATTTATTCGGCAGTATGGTGGCCGCTCAAATCAAACAGAGAAAGAAAACGATTATACTCTCTTCTAGTCTGAGTACACTCTATGAGAAAGACGCTCTGTATCACATGCATGGTGCAAATGTACAGGACATGATTGACCAGAATAGCCTCTTGTTTGTTGAACACTATGATCGAGCATATCCCCCCAGTTTTGCACCAGGTGTCATCAACGTGTCCAAAATGGATGAAAATCAATTTAATGATTTTATGCATGGCATACTTTGGAAAACGAATGCTGAACAAGGCGGTTCGTGGTTTGTTTACTATGATTTGAACACACTCATTTCTGAACGTGGCGTAGAGTTTATTTCAAGATATTTTGCAAGCGAAGCAGCTAACGCAAGAACTCACGGGGTTACCCTTATGGCTGTATGTAATTTCAACGAGATTGATGAATCTGTCGCGTCATTCTTGCAACGAGCTAGTGACGGTGTGATTCGAACGTGGGTAGATCATGCATACCAGTATTTACAGGTGAATAAATTACCTGATGGGCACGTTTCAGATATTCAGATTGTTGAACACATTTCCTATGAACCATATATTCGTTTGATCTAAGGGGTGAAATGGGGTGGAGCAGGATTTAATGTTACAAACGGAATGCACATTGTTTTTTGAAGAGAATCCCTATGCTTATGAGACAGTAGAAGGATTAGCGAATCGACTTGGCAGAAAAATAGAGCATATTCAGCCAGTTTTGGAACGTTTAGTCCAGCTTTCTATTCTATCTCAGGTAGGTGTCCAGAAGTATGTGCTTTATCGTTACAGCCAACCTGATTCAATGGAGATTGGGTGACTTCGATGGACTTACTTTTGAGGCTAAAAACTGCAACACAAATGGCGATGAGTCCGGGCAATCACATCACAGACATTCTCCATCACCTGTTATTATCTATCGAAGATGCAATATTGATCGGATTGGCTGAGAAGATCGATGACGAAACATTTTGTGTTGCGCACGTAGTGGGAGAAGGAAGTGACCAACTAAAGGACCTGGAGTTTTGTGTTGGTGAGGGATATTTAGGACATGTTGTGGCGACAGAGCAACCGGGTTATTGGTCAAACGTCTCAAATGATCCACGAACTGCATGGTTTACACGCAATGGAATTTATCCTATCTCTGTATTTTGTCATCCGATATTTCAAGGACAAAAGGTGACGGGTGTGTTGTTTGGGGCGCTGTCAGCTGAAGCAAAAGATGATGCGCTCACTTTTCTTGAACTGATTTCTATTGTGCTTGGAAGACAGATGCGGATCGATACTTTGGATAAAAATCTGCAAGTTCGTACTGTTCGTTTGGCTGTATTGATTGAGCTTAGTCAGGCGATTCGGGAGGTAGAAGACGTTAGGAATGTCTTTTATGTCATCTTAGATATGAGTATAAATTTGGTACAGGGGCCGTTTGCTTGTATTGCATTTCAGCGGGCCCATCAAGATTCCGCAGTGGAGTTAATTACACGGGGTATTCCTCGTCCGCAAGCGGAAAAGTATGGACGGGAATTGGTAAATTCTTATTTCGGACGCACAACGGCTGATTTTAAAGACCATAACGTTTCCGACATTCGCACGTTGGAAAAAACACCAGTCATCGAGTGTCCGTTGTTTGTTGAAAACAAAGTCATTGCTGTACTTGCTGTGGCCGTTGATGAGAAAAGTTCGTTGGACGAGTTTACCCAGTTGATCTATGTACTATCCGTGATAGGAGGTGCAGCATTACAACGTATATATCAAGAGAAGGCACATGATTGGATGAGGGAGATTTCACTGATTCATCAGGCGTCTGCAGTCTGGGCAATGGAAGCTCACGATCATGCTTTAAAAGTACAGGAACTGGCGATGGGTTTTGCGAAGAAACTCGGGTGGTCTGACGTTGCGATTCGAAATGTTAGTCAGGCAGCATTGCTCACACCCTGCACGATGATGTTTGTTCAAAAAGCTCTTCCAGAACTTCCTGCTCCTATTTATCAGGCGCTATACGATTACAGGCGGATTATCGAAACTGATACCACTGATTCAGCCCCTCCCTCTGAAATGGGGCGAATTCTTGCACTGATTGAGGCTCATTTAGGACATGTTGATATTTCGATAAAGTGTGTAGCTGACGAACTATGTGAGAAATTCCGACAATTTTTGTTGCAAAAACGTATTGAAATTCAACAAATTGAACTACATGGTATGCAAAAATCCACTCTAATAGATGTACTTACTTTGTCGTCATTGCCAATTGAGGAGCCATTAACAGCACGAGAACAAGAGGTTTTACAGCTATTGGTGACTGGGAAAGGGAACAAGGAAATTGCACAAATTCTGTTCATCAGTGAGCATACCGTGAAGAATCATATGACGAATATTTTTCAAAAATTAGGGGTCGCGGATCGGACGCAGGCCGTTGCTTTTGTTTTAGGTCAACTGAAATAGTGATAGCATTAGTCCCGAAACAATAGACTAGGAAACATATCCTATTTTTCTATTCCCTCTGAAATTCGGGACGTTCGTCCCATTTGATAGATCTCCCTGTAGACGCACAATACAATTATAGATAATGGGGACGTCAAAAACTGGGGGAATTGATATGCTAGATGATAATCTGCATAAATATACGGATGATCCGGCATTTGTAAAAAAAAGTGTTTCTAGTGTTATGAGCCAACGGTCTTTAAAAGTCGTATATCAACCTATTGTCGATCACGTGGCGCATCAGGTGTTTGGGTATGAGGCGCTTTCTCGTCCTTTTGTAGATAGCCAAGTGATTCGTCCGGATCTCTGGTTTCGTGCTGCCTATGACTGTAAGTGTTCGGTCGAGGCCGATTTACTAGCTCTGGATTGTATAGTTGAGAATGCAACATTGTTGCCGGTTGGTAACGTTTCGCAACCTATTTTCATTAATGTAATGCCTAGCAGTTTAGACAATCCGGCTTTTCTCAAGGAACTGACACGGATGATTGTACAGGGTTTATGTCAACCGGACCACATGGTGTTCGAGATCGTTGAGTACATTGACTATGACCCCCAGCGACTAGCAGAAGTAATGCACATTTTGCGGTCTTTTGGTATAGGGATTGCACTTGATGATGTTGGGGCGACAGGCGGTTTCAGTGTCGAAGCCGTATCACAACTCAAACCTGATTTTGTAAAAATAGACCAGTCGGTGGTTCTTGGCATCGCAAAAAGTACGTTCAAGCAAAACTGGTTGAAGAACATGGTTCAGCAACTAGCTCCCGACTGCTATTCGGTGATCGCTGAAGGCATCGAGAATATCGAGGATTTACAGACGGTGGAGAAAACGGGAATTGTTTTTAGTCAAGGATATTATTGGGGACGACCGATGCCATCTACATCATTACCTGATTACAGCATGCATGTAAATTTACAACACAGTACATCACGTGCGTAATTCGTGTACTGAAATTGTCTGTAGCAGTATAATAGAGTAAATAGGTTCTCGAGTGGCGACTAATTATAGAATTATATTACTTACGGAGGGTTTTTATGCTCACTATCACATCCAATGGTATTCGCAAGCAGAATATGGCAGTCACCGAACAGGAAATCATTGAACATCTGTTGTTAGCTAGCCGGGTCGGATATTTGGGTCTGGTGGATGGGGATGAACCCTATGTTGTTCCATTGAATTATCTATGGTACCAAAACGCTATCTATATACACGGGGCGCAGGCAGGGAGAAAGGCTACGCTTATGGGCAAGAGTCCCAAGGCTACTTTTACAGTCGCAAATGATTTGGGGAATATTGCGAATCCTGTACCTGCTAAAACTGATACTGCTTATCTGAGCGTGATGGTTTTTGGGACAATCACGCTAGTTCCGGACCTCGATGAATCCACGGCGGTGTTACAAGCGATGCTCAATAAATATGTGCCAGGGTATTATGATACGTTGCTGCCTGCTGGTCATGTTCAATCTTACGTGTCGGGTGCAGGTAGTCATGTAGGGGTGTACCGATTGCAAGCAGATAAAATCACCGCCAAACAAAGCGAAGTCGCATTAGGGATGATGTTCTATCCAGGTCGCACCCGCAAATCCGATGTTTGATGAGTGCCTTTTTTGAAGCAGGGGGTGATCATCGTGGCAAAGAAAAACATACCAAGTCAAGTATCTGCACTAAATCGTCGAGATCGCTCGATCAAGTATGAATACGTAGACGATGAAGTGGCTGATATTCGCGAGCATTACTACGCGAGCAAACGCAAAGCAGCAGAAGCATTGCAAGAAGCGCAGAAATCCACACGTGAAGAAAAATTAGCGGTTACAGGCTCAGGTGGAACCAGAAAACGACGTACTATAACGAGTGGTCTGAATGCCAGCGAAGCACGAAAAGCGCTTGCGAAAGAAATTAAACGCGGCATGAAGAAATAGGGGACCTAATTCGTCATGCGCTGATGGAACTAGGCAATCAGCGCAGAAATTTTGTGGCGAAAATGAGATGTGTTACATCGAACACACGCAGTTTCGACTGTTGCAGCAGGTACTCCTGCGATTCTTGGACTGTATCCATTCCCCTTCATATAATATTTCCACTGCGAGTATAGCACAGAACGGTTTGTTCTAGTGAATAGAGGGGGATCTCCATGGCGGAGGGGGCGCACGTCACGGTGGACTATTCCAGCTTACGTGCTTGGAATGGGGAGACACGTGTGGCGTATCGAGCATGGTGTATGGAGTGGATGCGCAAGGCAGAAGTGCCAGCGGACGCGCGGTGGGGCGCACGGGAGGGAGACGACTGGAACACCTATTGGCAGTATGCTAATGGGGAGGAATGGCACTTGTTGATCGTCGAGGAGTCCGCTGATTTTGGAGTGGCAGAGAGTCGCCATTTGACTGCGCGAATCATGGCATTCATTGCCGCGCATCCTCGGTTGGTGACTGTCACGTTGGCACTCCCATTGCCTTTTGCGATGCGTGTTGGTCAAGACAGTGGTGCCGAATCACAGGAGTGGCACGCATTGGTGTCGCGTTGTCGTCAACTGGCTCATCTACAAGGGCGAGACGTGATCATTGCGTACTGGAAGGTGACTGATTGGCAAGTGCAGTGGCACCGCAAAAAACAGGAGGGGACACTGGCATTTTGGTTTCATGCGGTTCCTTTATCCACTGAGTGGCTTCGGGCGCAATCACGGCAGGCATTTTCGCGTTGGTCAAATCATTCCGTGGATGTCACGAAAAACTACGAGGCGGCACCTGCATGGTTGAATGCGTGGTTTCGTGATGCGGTGTTTTATCAAAAATTGAGTCAATTGCGGCGTAAGTTGTATCGGATGGCAGATCACTTGTCTGCTGTTCCTTTTCCTGATGCACAAGCCATTCAGCAGGCCGTACATGTGCTCTTGGAGGCATTATGGTGGCAACCAACCTATCCGCGACAGGCGGGGGATCATCAACGAACAGTGACGGCACTGACGTGGCTAGAGGATCGCGTCCGTACCGCCTTGCATGCGCATGAGCGGGAGGGGGCGAGTGAAAGAAAGGTTCGGCAGAAATGGCTTCTCTATGCGATGCGCGTGTTGCAAGAAGTACATCAATGGCATGATACGTGGGAGTGGCGCGTATTTAAGATGCCGTATGTGACCACTTCGGAGACAATCGCAGAGGAAGCACAGGCGTTTACCGCGATGCTTCGTCGTGGCATGAACGGGAAGAATCCCTTTTTGATGATGAGGGAGGCAGATACGGAGACAGGTGCGATCGCGTCGTGGCTCGAACACGCTATTGGCGTGGAGGTGCCGCTCTCTGTGCTGTGGGAAACATTGCAGTTATTAGGGGATAAACGCAATCAACCTGTCTTGGTGGTTATTATCAGTACAGTCCCCCGTTCGTCCTCGGAGTGGGAATCGTGGGTGGGCACTTTGTTGACGCAATGGATGAACTATCCCCGTTTATCTTGTTGGATTCATCGTGGAGATCGCGTCACGAATGACATGAAAAAGAATGGATGATCAAATGGATAATGAGCGGATACTCCAACCCAAAGAAGCCGATGGCTTGGTGGCACCGGACGAACGATTCGTCCATTTTCAGACGTTGCTGATCCGCGTCAATGAATGGATCGCGACGGCTACTGAGATGACGACACTGTTTCAGGTGGTCTGTGATTTGATTGTGGAATGGGGGCAATTCCAACTTGCGTCGGTAGCGGTACCGAAAGTGGACGGGACATTTCGCTATTACGGATCTGCAGGTGCCATTGGGTACTTAGATCAGGTGTTCATTACGATCGACGAGCAACTACCTGAAGGGAAGGGACCGATGGGTACGGCATGGCGCGGGGATCATGCCGCGTATAATGACTCTTTTCAAGAAAACCCCAAAATGGTGCCATGGGTGCCGTTAGCGGAACACTATGGACTTCGCTCTAGCGCCTCGTTGCCGATTCATCGCGGGGGGCGAAAATGGGGTATTTTAACCGTGTATCATGGGGCAACGCATCTTTTTAACGATGCGATGAAAGCGCTTTTAGAAACGTTAGCGTTTGATCTATCCCGTGGCGTAGATCGGATCGACTTAGAGGCGATTCATCACCATTATACGGAGCATACCCTACTCGGCATGGCGATGGTGCGACATGATCAGTTGGTGCATGTGAACCGAAGGTGGCTGTCGATCATGGGGTATGATGATCCGAATGAATTGATCGGGCAGTCATTACGCCTATTGTTTCCTGATGATGCGACA
>DAIELO010000179.1 GCA_027341705.1 Caryophanales bacterium | reverse complement strand
TTCCTTGATAGAAACCACTTTTTGATGCTTGCGCGCCTCTTTCTCACGCTTGCTTTGTTCATACTTATATTTGCCATAATCCATAATCCGACAAACTGGCGGTTTAGCTGTTGGCGCGACATTGACAAGATCTAAGTTTTTTTCAACAGCAATTCGCAATGCATCACGCATGTTGACAATCCCTAATTGGGCACCTGCTTCATCAATCAACCGCACTTCACGCGCTCGAATTTGTTCGTTGACTTGCACTTCTTCCTTGCTAATTGAACAACACCCCCATCATCCGGATCGGCGCTCGAAAATGCCGTAATGTTGCAACAAAAAAGGCGCAGACTGTGTCCGCACCTGAACGCTTACCGTCGCAGAAACACTTGGCTTCGTTGATCCGTGTAGAGCGAACCTTTGGGCACCACGTCGGGGCTGTTAGGTGAGAAGCGAACGCTTCTTCTTTTGCTGCATAATAAATGCTATTATAGCCTACTCATTCGTCACGTGCAACTACCCTACCACGAAGTGCAATTTCTTCTACCACTTGCCGCGCAAATTCATGATGATTTTGCGTTCCAATTTCCCCCACACCACGTTTTCTAACCGCAACCGTTCCCGCCTCTGCTTCTGCCGCGCCGACTACTAACATGTAAGGGATTTTATCAAGTTGTGCTGCGCGAACCTTATAACCGATTTTCTCATTGCGCAGATCCGTCTCCGCCCGCACTCCAAGCAACCGCAAATGATCCACCACTTGATTAGCATACGCTTTTTGCAACTCTGTTACAGTTAAAAGGCGCACTTGAATGGGTGCCAGCCAAAGTGGAAAAGCCCCTTTGTAATTTTCGATCAAAAAAGCCACCATACGTTCCATCGTGCTGACGATGCCACGATGAATGACGACGGGACGATGGCGTTTCCCATCTTCTGCGATATACTCCAACTCAAAACGCTCGGGCAAGTGAAAATCAAGTTGTACCGTAGATAATGTTTCTTCTTTGCCCAGCGCCGTTTTTACCTGCACATCTAATTTGGGACCGTAAAATGCAGCCTCTCCTGTTACTTCTGTATACGGTAGCCCCAAAACATTGAGTGCATTGCGCAACATATCCTCCGCCTTATTCCACATCTCATCGTTGGCTACGTATTTTTCGGTGTTTTTCGGATCTCTTAGCGATAAGCGATACGAAAAATCACGAATCCCAAAATCGTCATAGACACGTTGAATTAATTGCACCACGCGCGAGAATTCGTCTTCAATTTGTTCTGGCATACAAAACAGATGCGCATCATTTAACGTCATCGCCCGCACACGCTGTAATCCAGCGAGCGCACCGGACATTTCAAAGCGATGCATCAGTCCTAGTTCGCCGATACGCAATGGCAAATCTCGATAGCTGCGCATTTCTGATTTATACACCATCATATGGTGAGGGCAATTCATCGGGCGCAATACCAGTTCTTCATTGTCCATTTGCATCGGGGGAAACATGTCTTCGTGATAGTGATCCCAGTGGCCGCTTATTTTGTATAGCTCCACGCTACCAAGCACAGGTGTGTACACATGGTCATAGCCCAGACTTTCTTCTAAATCGACAATATAACGTTCGATCACACGCCTTACCTTGGCTCCATTAGGAAGCCATACAGGCAGGCCTGCACCCACTTCTTTGGCCATCGTAAAAAGTTTTAATTCCTTGCCAATCCGTCGATGATCGCGTTCTTTCATCTCTTCAAGGTATTTTAAGTGCGCATCAAGATCTGCGGCTTTGGCAAATGCTGTAGCATAAAGTCGCGTCAGCTGTTCGCGTTTAGCATCGCCACGCCAGTACGCACCTGCCAAATGAAGAATTTTATACGCCTTAATCTTGCCCGTAGAAGGCAGGTGCGGCCCTCTGCACAAATCAGTGAATTCACCTTGATGATAGACTGTGATCGATTCGCTTTCAGGCAATGCCTGAATAATTTCCACCTTAAATCGATCCTCGCGTTGTGTAAAAAATTCAAGCGCTTGTTCCCGGCTCCACACTTCTCGTTCAATCGGAAAATTCGCCTTAATGATCGCCTGCATCTCTTTTTCAATCGTTACAAACTGATCTGGCGTAAATTCATGATCTGCAAAGTCATAGTAGAATCCATCTTCGATCACGGGTCCTATGGCAAATTTCGTACCAGGATACAGGCGACTCACTGCCTGCGCCATCACGTGAGCGCTAGTGTGCCTGAGCACAACAAGTCCCTCCGGTTGATCGAGCGTCACGATTTCAATTTCCGCCCCCGGCTCAAGTTCGCACGCCAAATCGACTAATTCGCCGTTCATCTTTCCTGCGACCGCCTGCCTAGCAAGTCCGGCACTGATCGCTGTCGCCACATCGCCCACCTTTGCACCTTGAGCAAATTCCCGCACAGAACCGTCCTTCAAGCGAATGCTTATTAACGCTGCCATTGCTTATTCCCTCCTAAATGTTGTGTTAATTAATTCTAAGGACACAAAAAAGCGCCCCCATACCTATCCTTACGATAGGGACGAAAGCGCTGGCTGTCGTGGTTCCACCCTAATTCACACTGCATCGCAGTGTCTCAATCCGCTTAACGCGCGGTTGCGGCCATGCTTACCGTCACTTGCGCAACTTTTCACAGGCAGCTCCAGAGGGGTGGCAATCTGTCAGCGCCGTAAGCGAAATCACACCAAAATCCGCTCTCTCTGCACGGGTGCACAGATTGTCGTGTCTCAATCAAAGCTTCGTATAATACACATGATAAAACATATTGGCTAATATTATACGAGTAGATCGTAGATTTGTCAAAAAAATTAAGTATTTTGTTCCTTTTATCGTTTTAACATGTGTATTGGCAATCCCAGCGCTACTTCGGCTGCCTCCATCACCATTTCCGAAAGCGTGGGGTGTGCATGAATAGTTAGCGCTAAATCTTCGAGCGTCGCGTTCATCTCGATTGCAAGCGCTAACTCAGCGATCAAATTAGACGCTTCGGCACCCACCACTTGTGCACCTACCACTACCCCAGTTGCCGCATCAG
>DAIELO010000178.1 GCA_027341705.1 Caryophanales bacterium | reverse complement strand
AGTTCCCAGCCATCGTGTTCGCAAAAGCGTTTTACATCCTTCCAACTAGGCATCGATGCACCGTTCCACGCTCTTGATGTCGGGTTGCGCGAGCACAGTTAGAACATAAGGAAAATGAACTTTACGATTAGGCGAATGGTAGTACATGGCGAAGTTGTCCATATAATCTTGCGCATATTCGACTAGCGCCTCAGCTAACTTGTATCTTAATGAATTAATCGTTTCCGCGTTTTCTACGATGTCGATTTGCTCGATGGAACCGGAATATGTTCCGTCTTCTTCCTGTTCGTATTCCATACTGAAACGATAGGTTGATAAAATCAATTGTAGATGCTCCAGAGACATAGCGGCTAGGTAATCGTGATTCCTACGTATAAAAGAAGGCTTGGAATGAATGACACCATCGATAAATTCGCTCCAATTTTTCCTCACTTCAGTTGCATTTAACATCTCTTGCATGAGCATCACCACCCTACCTCCACTATAACAAACTACGTACATGTTGTACATAGTGTATGCATATAAACGAAGTCTTATTCTTTTATGATGGATGTGATGCTACTCACCTATGTATTAGTGATTACTAATGGAAGATTAGCATACTATTAATTTTACTAATATTTATACTGTGTTAATATACGTATAGTATCACTAGGTACTGTATACTGCAGTTTGCCCTATAGAATGGATGAAGGGAGGGGGGCTAGCTGATGAATATAATCAGATCATATATTCGTGATTTAGAAGCGCGTGGCGAAAGCTTTCCACCAATGGTGTCATCGGTCGCTGTGTTGAGTGTACGACATACCACTTGCGAATAATGGGGAATTGTTCTGCGGTGATAATTACCAATCGCTCAGTCATCAACTCAAGCTCCACAGTGGATTGCGAAACTGCAGAAATACCAAGACCGGCTGCTACCGCTTCCTTAATTGCCGAATTGTTACCAAGTTCCATTGTGACGTTGAGTGAAACCCCAAGCTGCAATAAGTGACGCTCCAAGGTCATTCGCGTACCCGATCCTGCTTCGCGAATGAGAAAGGGTTCCACCGCCAGCTCAGCTAATGTGACTTCTCCTTTTTTAGCAAATGGGTGCGCAGGGCTCGCGATGATCACTAGGTTATTATCTGCAAATGGGTCAGCCGCCAAACCTGAAGCATCTTCGGGATATCCCATGATGGCCAGGTCAGTCTCATTCCATAATAAGCGCGAAAGCACATGCCTGCGATTGGCGACTTCAAGTTTGATTTTGACCATGGGGTGTGCGCGGTGAAATTGACCCAGCAGAGTAGGCACAATGTAAACGCCTGCAGCGGTATCAGCAGTGACATTCAAAGAACCGCGTCGGAGTTCACGTAAGTCGTCCATGGCTTGCTCTGTCTCAGTTAATAAAACGAACACTTTATCTGCATGTTCATACAACTGGTTGCCCGCTTCTGTCAGCACGACATTTTTGCCAACTTGAATAAATAACTTCACGCCAAAATGATCTTCTAGTTGTTTGACGTGCTGTGAGACGGCTGATTGCGTTAAGTAAAGCGCTTCCGCCGCACGCGAAAAGCTAAGATGCCGTACTACTGTCTGAAATATTTCTAATTGTCTAAGATTTACATGCTTCATCATTATTCACCCTATTAAATTATACACGAGAAAGGAGAGTGCTGAAAATGGCCAGCCATGGCGGAATTACATTGATAGGAATCGCGGGAGACAGTGGGGCAGGAAAGTCTACCTATGTGTCTCACTTAAAAAAATTGCTCGGTGAAGATTCAGTGACCGTGATCACAACGGATGACTATCACTCACTGGATCGCTACGAACGCAATAAAATCGGGGTGACGGCGCTCGATCCGTGGAAGGCCAATAACCTAGGGTTGCTTATCGATCATTTGTGGAAACTCAAACACCGCATACCGATCATCAAACCAGTGTACGATCACTCCACAGGCACATTTGGCGAACCCGAACTGGTACAACCGCGAAAAGTCGTGTTGATCGAAGGCCTGCATATTTTGTACCTAGAAAAGCTGCGTGAAGCGTTTGACTTAAAAATCTATTTTGATACCGATATCTCCTTACGGATCAAGTGGAAAGTGCGTCGTGATGCAGAAGCGCGCGGGTATACTGCAGAACAGGTGCTAGAAGAAATAGAGCGCCGCCGACCAGACGTTGAGAAATTCATCGAACCACAAAAGGCTTGGGCGGATATGGTCATTCACTACTTGCCTGATACCAAGAAAGCGCCGACCGAAGCCAATCCCGAACCGATTCGGGTGCGCATTGCAGAACGCATGCGGGGCAACCGCAAACGGCTCGTCAAATGGCTGGCACTCGCGTCACGGCTCGGGTTGATCATGGCAGATCATTATCACGATGAGATTGCCGGAGAAGAAATGGAAATTGCTTGCATTGAAGGCAACACTGAATTGTCCGCACTGCACTCTCTGCTTGATATGATCAGCAACAATCGCTATGTGTCCGACCAATTGAACACGATGCACTATGATCCGATCAGTGTCTCACGATTACTAGTGGCAAATATGATTTACGATTTGTCCCATGGCATTCAGCGAGAGGCCTCAGATCTAGTAGAAAACATGTGAGATAAAAAAACTGAATTTTCTGTTAAATATGAACTTTGTGTGAACAAATTGTGGAGGCGGGGTAACGATGACGGTCAAAATTGGGATCTCTGGCTTAGGACGCATTGGAAGAATGGCGCTGCGCATCGCAATGCAAGACCCTGAGTTGGAGGTCGTAGCGGTGAACGCCACCGCCGATATGGCGACGCTAGTGCATCTATTGCGTTATGACTCAACACATGGGCGCTGGGATGCTGCAATTCAGGCACAAGACAATGTGCTGATCATCAATGGGCATCACATCATCGTGCTAAAAGAGCGCAATCCGCTGCTCTTGCCGTGGGGTGCGCTAGGTGTGGATGTGGTGCTCGAAGCTACCGGGAAATTTACTAGCTTTCAAACGGCAGCTCAGCACCTTGAAGGTGGCGCAAAGAAGGTCGTGCTCAGCA
>DAIELO010000177.1 GCA_027341705.1 Caryophanales bacterium | reverse complement strand
GCTTCATGGTTGGTTGGATCTGACATGGCGACAAAGAGACGATTACCCTTTTTATAGATGGGCAACACGCAGTGCTTTCGGATCAATTTGTCATCAACTAGGTTTTTGGGCACCAAATCAGTGTTGAGTGCGGAGAGATCAAAAACAGGATCGCCAAACTCAGCTGATGCAGAAAGTGCAATGGCCAGGGGCTTGGCCTTTCCTGAACTCACAAGAGCGCTAACCAATGAAATCTGGTCGCGAGTAGCGGAAGCCAGTGCTGCTTGAACTTCAGACTCTGTAACAATTTTGTCTGCGATCAGCCTGCGGGCTATACCGGACATTGAAGTTGTGGGTGAGGCCATATTTTTTAATCCACGACTGGATGCATGTATAAATTTACCTCGGTAGCTAAGTCAGAGTGAGAGGGGCTTTTTGCGTTGCCTAAGACGCATGAGTCCGATATCACTGATGAACTTATTCCTATAATTACTCTAGCAGAGTATAAAGTACTGCGCATTGATACCCAAGTTTTAAGTTGGAGCTTTGTGGGTTGATAGGGATTATTGATGCTGTTGTTGTGTTTTTTCTGCGTGCCAAGCAAGGCACACTTGGGGCGTTTTCAGTGGTGTTTGCTTACAAAGATTGTTAAGAAATTCGATCCGAGCGTTAATTGCAGTTGTACGTCCCAAGTTAACTGTATATTGTAGAAATTTTTGATGAGAAGTATTGCCATCGATCCAGTGATTTGTTCCATATGCCGCAAAACTTCGTGCAGCCCACGCTGCTGGGAAGCGATAGGAATAAAATGTGGCAATAATAGAGTAATGATAGGCTTGATTGTAATTATTTTGTAGCAGGTAAGCATTAGCTAGCTGAGTGTACAAATATTGGTAGAACCAAAGTCCGCCTGCATTAGATACGGCATGCGCATTGGCGATGTTCACATGTAAGGCTATAAGTTTCATATAGGATCTAGGTGTTTTCTGCTCAACGTCGCGTAGTATGTCAATGCCCTCATTTATCTTTCCTTGTTCAATGAGCAATACCCCGTGGACAGTTCTAATCTCTGCAGATCCATCACGAGGATGTTGTGAAAAAAAGGTTTCAGCTTGCTTAAGCTTTCGGTACTGAAGACAGGCACCTATGTAGTTATATTGTACGAAAATATCTTTAGGATTTTCTTTCATAGCCCAGGACCAGAGTGTGAAGTTGTTGGTCCAAAGAGGGATGGTCATGCGAACAGTGATAATGGACAGAGCTAGCCAAATTGCAACTAGAAATTGTGGGGCTTTATTGATTCGGCTAAGGCGAGCGTTAAGCTGACTGGGAACACGTAGTCGGGAAAGTGCAATTGAAAAAAATACAAGAGGCAACGTTAAAAATCGATCCTGGGCCATATTGTTATTTATAGTAAGTGGAATGATGTTGCTGACGGGTAAAATAGCTGTTAACCAAAGAGTACTCAAAATGAGAGAAGTTGTTCTTTTGAGTAGTGTTGCAACAATAAGGATTAGGCAAGCCGCTAGACTTAAAAAACCTGTTATATAGTCAATCCAGCCAAAGTTAAGAAGTGTTGATGTATGTATAGATCCAAAATAGCCAAATGGAAATATGCTTATTTTAAAGTAAATCCATAAGGTTTCACCTACATACGCCATATGAGTTAATGTGTGCTTAAAGAAGCCAGGGTTATTTATAAATCGGCCTGATACAAATTGACTGCGTAGCAGTAGGTATCCTAAACCAGTTGTTAATAGTGAAATATAGAGTGTAAGTAGAGGGGGTGAGAACTGAGCAGCAATAATAGTTCGTATAGAGTTTTTTTTATTTTTATAGATTTCAAGCAGAAAAATAAGAATTGGAAATACGATAGCCTCTTCTTTGCTTAATGCAGCTAGAAAAAATGATAGGCAAACTAAGAAAATATTAATTTTATCATTGTAATAATTCTTTAAATAGATGAGTTGTCCAATCAATATGAAAAGAGTGGCCATTTCATCAAATCTTCCAACAACCCAGCTGGTGGATTCTATGAGTGCTGGGTGTAGGCCATAAATCAGGGCAGCCAGTATGGGGCGCCAATAACCTGATTCTCCTTCTGTATCATTAAAATATAGTGCTAATTGATAAACCAGAACACTATTTATGCAGAGAAGTATTAAGTTGACAGAGTGTGCAAAAGCTGCACTTAATCCCAAGGTGGTAAATTGTAGGGCTAAGGTTGCCATCACTAATGGGCGAAAGTAAGAAGATTCTTGAAAAATTGGCTTCCATATGGCCAGCCAAGCCATGCTTTTAACCCGCAATGCCGGATTCATTATAAACATGCTGATATCATCCCAGACATAGCTGAGATGGAATACATAGGGTATGTAAGCAAGAAAAATAAGGCTGAATATGACTATTGAGCCTATCAAGTTCTTATGTAGTAAGATCTTTTTAGCTGAGATATTAAATTTCATGGACATTTTTATGCATCAAACTTTATGAGTTAGGTATGTCCATTATGGCAATTCAATAAAAAGCCGACCATATGTGGCCGGCTGAATGTGACATATCAAATTTCTAAGAATTAACGACAGATTGTTGGCAGATAAGCCAAGTTTGACATCTGTTTAGCGGGAGCTTTGGCAGCGGTACTGATTGCAGTTAAGTTGGTATTCTTGAGGGTGTTAGTTGTTGAGGTTCCATCGTTACAAACCCAGGTGATATCTCCGTTCTGTGATTTGTAAGCAAACAAAGAGATATTGGATCCATTGATGGCTTGGTTCACGGCACTTCCACCATAATAAACATCAATTTGTCCTGGAGCGGTCATGCTCACTTCTGTTACATACGTACCTTGGATCGAGCTGGTTATCCCAAGGTCACTATTGCCGTTGGTGCCCAAGGTGCTGTTACCGGTACTAGCATATGTTTCTGCATAGGCTGTCTCAACGCCTGAAACCAGCGAGGTACCTTCGGAGACTTGGGCGCGGATGGTGTAGTTCTGGTAAGCAGGGATGGCTACAGCTGCCAGAATACCAATGATCGCAACCACGATCATCAGTTCGATCAGCGT
>DAIELO010000176.1 GCA_027341705.1 Caryophanales bacterium | reverse complement strand
GGAGTCTGAACATTTCTCTTGGGATGACGGTTTACCGAAATGGGAGAAGTGTACACGCCGATAAGGGGTCCCGTTCTCAAGCCCCTCCACGCACCTGCGTGAGAAAAAGGTCAGCCCAACAACAGCCGATCATCATATTTGAATACGTTATCGGGCAACTGTTGATACCACGCAAAGGATGCAATTGCGAAGGCAGAGCAGGTGGAGCATTGGATTTTGCTATTGATGATACACAATGATGCATAAGTGATTGGGTGAAAAACGTTCACCTAAGCGGTTCGCTAGTTGGCTTTTGCATGCGTTCGGTTTGCGGTACGCCGTTCACTTCTAGTTCCAAGGTAAAAAAATCACCGTCATCGGTCAGGGCTTTGACTAGTACACCTTGATCTTTTAGGCGCATGCGAAACATGCCAAGTGTTTTTTTGTAACTAGTGTCTCCTGTTTCTGCAAATTTGGTGGCAGTTCGAATATAGCTATAAATTAATTGGGTGATTTTGTCCATTATGTTTCCTCCGTTATCCCAAGCTATTTGTGAGAAACATGATAGGGTGTTTGCCAATCAAGGCAAACGCCCTTATGTTATGGATTCTTGCTATAGTGAAAACGCCTGAAGTAGTCGATTAAGTTCTTGCGCATTTTCATGCAATGTATTGGCCGATTCTGTAATTTCGGTGATAGAGGCTACTTGCTCCTCCGAAGTGGCGGCGACATTTTGGACCTCAGAATTGGAATGTTCCGCGCCATGGGCAATCTGATCAATGACTTCGCGCATTTCTTTTGCGCCATCGGTGATTTGTCCCATAGATGAATTCACGATTTGCATACGTTCTGTTACATGCTGCATGGACGTGAGGATTTCCATAAACGATTGTCCGGTTTCTGCGATGACCTTCATACCCTCGTTGGCTTCAGCAATGACTTCTTGCATGGCCTGAACAGAATCCTCGGTATTGTTCTGTATATTGTTGACCACATTTTTGACTTCATTAGCAGATTCTGCGGATTTCTCAGCTAACTTCCGAACCTCCTCGGCGACCACTGAAAAACCTTTGCCTAGTTCGCCTGCTCGTGCAGCCTCAATCGCAGCATTCAATGCCAACAAATTAGTTTGGTTGGCGATTTCAGTGATGGTGGAGATAAAGTGACCAATTTCTTGGGATTGTTCATGTAGTTTATCAATCCCTTGTCCCGTTTTCTCAACTGACAAATTAATGGATTGCATTTGGGATATGGCGGTGTTTAGTGCATGATTGCCTCTTTCGGCGATTGATAAGGTGTTTTTTGCATAGTCGGTTACAGTAGCGATTGATGCGGCAATATCATGAACGGAACTGACCGTATTATCCACAAATACAAATCCTGCTTTCGCAGTTTCTTCCTGTTCGTGTGATATATCAGAGACGGTCTGAAGCGAGTGAGCGGATTGTTCCATCATTTGGTTGGATGCAACGGCGTTACGTGTTAAAGTCTGTGAAGATTTTCCTACCTGATTGGCCATCTCCGCAATGCTTTCTAGCAACGAGCGCATTCGCCTGACCATTTCATTCAATGAATTCGCCAATGTGCCAATTTCGTCATTACTTTTCAGGTTAATTGGTTGAATGGTTAGTTCCCCATGTGCTAGTCGTTTTAGGCTTTTTGAAACATTGGGAATAGGCTTTACGGTACGCCTGAAATAGAGTAGCACGCCAATCACGATGAGCAGTAAAATGGCTCCACCCGTCATGTTGATGGTGCGGATCATCAGACTATCCCTGACCACAGATTGTGATGTTTGTTCAACAAGTCGGTTGGTAGAATCCTGAAGCGCAATTAGGTCGTTGGTGAATTGATTTGAAACTGTACCGTTATTAACCAAAATATTGGCCACCGCCATGCCGATTTTGCCCTGCTGAACCTGTTGCAATGATTTTGTGAAGTAGGCTTCATAAGGCTTTGAATCTTTTTGTGCTTTGGTGATCTCCTGTTGGAAATTCTGGTTTGGTGCCAACGTGCTAAGGCGTGCTAAATCAGTGTTCATTACTTGTTGACCGTTCTGTACTACTTGCAAGGTCTGATTGGCGAGTTGCTTGTAACCGGGAAGCACCGCTGAAGCAATCCAGACGTTGCTCTGCCCATCCATCACATAAAATCCATTGCGCATGAGATCATTGACGAGATTGGAGAAATTCAATACTTTCGTTTGCATATAACTGGCGCGATTGGCTACCATGGTATCCGCCCAGAATGCCAAACCAAGATTACCAATCACCATGACCAAAATGATTAAAATTCCTATAGAAATACGCGCGACAAAACTATTGCGAAAACTATTCAACATTAAATTTACCCCCCCAGGCAACTGTGCAGCAATAAAAGTAAAGAGAAAAGATTCGCCTGACGGCGAGTGCCTTATATCACCCATAGCTAAAACAAGGGGTGATATAAGGCACATTCGATAAGTCTTCTGTACTCTTTCATATTTAACCATGTTTATTGCCGTCTTTCAATCGTTGTTGATAAATTGTCGCCCTGTTCGCGCCATGATTCCTTATTCGCATCTTCTTTGAACTGAGCCATAAATAACTCACGACTGCCAAAATCACAGGGGGAAATGTGTCATCATCTTCTTGTTGTTTTGTAGAGACTCTCGCTTAAATCACGCATAACGTTGCCGATTGATGGGATGGTTTTTCGTGAATGAGTGTTTTTAGATCTCTCATTCGATAGCGTTGATGAGCCGTTGGTGTGCGTTCAGGAATCAACTCGACATGACAGTCAAACGAACCGCCATTTTCATCCGGTCACGGTTGCTGCCATCTCATCCTGTGCGGGACCTTGCATGCTCGTAGGTCCCACCGAACGTGCAAGCTGGTAAAGCATGTACTGGTTAAGACTTACGCCCTCCAACTTTGCTCTGGCAGCCAAATCACGTTGAAGCGATTTTGGTAAACGTAAAAGGAATTTGCTCGGTTCAGCATCAGTTAAGTCAGTTGGTTCAGGAATTTCAATACCATCCTGTAGTGCACCATCTAACCAGCAACGCTTTGCATCTTGAATCATATTCATCAAT
>DAIELO010000175.1 GCA_027341705.1 Caryophanales bacterium | reverse complement strand
CCTAATGGGGCAGGCAAAAGCACGACGATTAAGGCCATGCTGGGACTTGTGACGGGGTATGTGGGAGCCATACGGATTTTTGGACAGGACATTGCCAGTGGTGACGTGAGTTATAAACGCAGAATTGGTTATGTGCCAGAAACGGCAGAGATGTATGATGCGCTAACAGCCAGAGAGTACCTGACGTTTATTGGTGGATTGTACGGACTGGATGACAAACAGGCAGAACGCAAGGCGAATGCTTTAATGCGTATTTTTGAGCTCGCACAAGTTTACGACGCGCGTATCTCTACCTATTCCAAAGGAATGAGGCAGAAAGTTATGCTGATTTCTAGTTTGTTGCATAATCCAGACATTTTGATTCTTGATGAGCCATTGAGTGGTCTGGATGCCAATAGTGTGATGGTCGTCAAGGATATTTTGAGTGCGCTTGCCAAGCAGGGGAAAACGATATTTTATTCTTCGCACATTATGGAAGTGGTGGAGAAGATAAGCAACCGCATTGTCCTCATCAGCGACGGACAAATTGTTGCAGATGGTAGTATGGAGGAGCTAAAAGCCAAATCAACAGAACATTCGCTAGAAGATATTTTCAATGACATCACAGGGTTTCATGAACACAAGGATATTGCAGAGCGATTTGTAGCGATCATTCAAGAGGTGTGAGGATGAAAGAATTTGTATTCTTAAAAGTGCTTGATCGATTTCAGGTGATTTTTACCAAACTCGGCTGTGATTATGCGATGATGCGCAGGATTCTTCAAGTCAAATTCACGATGGACGGACGCCGAGTGCCAACCATCATGAATCGGGCGAGCAGGAGTAGGGGGCAAAGTGGAACGGATGATAGAAACGTGTTTCTTCGTTCCCTGTGGATTTATTTGATCATGGGCATGATGCTCGTTCCCTTTGTGCTGATGAAACAAAATTATATGTATCAAATGAGCATCGCGGCAGGGATGCTCATGTTTCTCGTGATGACGTCGATGATTTCTGACTTTTCTTCTGTATTGCTCGATATTAGGGATCGCATGATCATTTCCACAAAGCCAGTGGACAAAAGAACGATCAACTTTGCCCGAACGCTGCACATCATTAATTATCTACTGATTTTAACAGGCACGCTTGCAGGGCCGTCATTAATCGCGGGGTTGTTTAGTCATGGGATCGTGTTCTTTATTGTCTACTTGCTAGAGATTGTGCTGATGGACATTTTGGTACTGGTGATTACCGCCCTTCTCTATTTGCTGATATTGAATTTTTTCGATGGTGAACGGCTAAAAGACATGATTAATTATTTTCAAATTGCGCTTTCGATTGCAATTGTCATTGGTTATCAGCTAGAAGGTCATGCTTTTTCGCTGATTAATTTTCATGTTCATTTTCATCAGGCGTGGTGGCAATTTCTGATCCCCCCGTTCTGGTTCGGCGCTACTTTTGCATGGTTGATGAGCGGTCAAGCTACTTTCTCATTGATTTTGTTATCGGCGTTCGCGCTAGTCATTCCACTCCTGTTGTTTGCCATTTACATCCGTCTGATGCCAGTGTTTGAACGACAGTTGCAAAAACTTTCATCTCATGCAACGAAGGTAGTTCAGAAAAGATACATTTGGCTCAAGGTATTAGCTAGCATTGCGACTGGTAAGGATCAGGAACGTAGCTTTTTCCGTTTTGCCGCATTGATGATGGCGCGGGAGCGGGATTTCAAGTTGAAGGTGTATCCTTCACTTGGGTTTTCTATTATTCTCCCATTCATTATTATTCTCAATTCAACGTTATCAAACGGGTTGAATGTGCTTGCGGCAAGTAAGTGGTTCTTGTCCATCTATCTAAGTGGCATTGTGATTCCGACGGTGATGCTGATGTTGAAGAACTCAGCAAATTACGGTGGAGCTTGGATCTACCAGGTGACGCCAATTCAAGATTATACGGCTCTTTATAAAGGGACGATTAAGGCAGCGTTATTGCGGTTATTTGCACCGATCTATGTCATGCAAAGTGTGATCTATGTGGCGATTTTTGGACTTCGTATTATTCCTGATTTAGTGGTGGTGTTGCTGAGCATGTGGCTGTACGCCGTGATCACCTTTCGCATGAGCCGTCAAGTGTTGCCGTTTTCTGAACCTTTTTCTGCGGCACAACAGGCGACTCGATGGTCGACTTTGCCGCTCATTATGCTGATTATGGTTTTTGCATTGGTGCATTATTTGTCTACATTAGTCACATATGGCGTGTACGTTTACGGTGTGGTGTTATTAATCCTGAATCTAGTGGTCTGGAAAATAGGCTTTCGTGTAGTAGCAAGAACAGCTAAGGGGGAAGTGGTATGACGCAAACCGTACTGATTACAGGTGCCTCTGGAGGAATCGGTTACGAACTTGCTAAACAATTTGCCAGCCATCGCTACAACCTTGTATTGGTTGCGCGCAGGGCAGATGAGCTGTTACAAGTCAAAGGGGAATTGGAACGGCAACATGGGGTGTCGGTTACGGTATTTCCGATGGATTTGGCTCAACCTGCTTCGATAGAGATGCTGTACGAGAAGTTACAACAAGCTTTCATTGACGTACACGTGTTAGTCAATAATGCGGGATTTGGTGCTTATGGGCCATTTTCCGATGTGGATTTGGAGCAGCTATTGGGAATGATTGATTTAAATATCCGCACGTTAACGCATTTGACGCGATTGTTGTTGCCTGCGATGCAGCAAAGGGACTCAGGGCGAATTTTGAATGTGGCCTCGACAGCAGCCTTTCAACCAGGGCCACTGATGGCCGTGTATTACGCGACGAAAGCGTACGTATTGTCTTTCACAGAGGCGCTTGCTAACGAATTACAAGGGCAGGGGATTTCGGTTACGGCGCTCTGTCCTGGACCCACACGTACGGGATTTGGCAAACGGGCAAACTTTCACCCTGCTCTGCTTTTTGACAAATTTGGCATGGCTGCGCCCACTGTGGCAAAGGTGGGCTACGATGGGTTGATGGCGAACAAGGTGGTCGTGATTCCGGGGGTTATGAATTGGTTGTTTGCCCAGTCGAGCCGTTTTCTTCCACGCAA
>DAIELO010000174.1 GCA_027341705.1 Caryophanales bacterium | reverse complement strand
CAAAAAGTATGTTCTACTTCATCAGATACATCGAGTCTCCATCCGTCAATTCCTGTTTTCGCAATCCAGTATTCTCCTATTTGACAAAGGTACTCTTCCACCTCTGGGGTTGCAGTGCGCCATTTTGGCATCGACGACACATAGCCAAATGTTTCATAGTTGCGCGTTTTTGGCGAGAGTGGCCACGATTTGGCGTAAATCCAGCTCGCGTACTTTGAATTTTCAGCATGTTGCAAGAGGTCTTGAAATATCGGGTGTTTCATGCCCATGTGATTAAAAACAGCGTCTAACACCACTTTCATGCCATGCTGATGACTTTTTTCGACGAGTGTACGAAGGTCGTCTTCCGATCCAAAATGCGGATCAATCGCAAAATAGTCCACCGTATCGTATTTGTGATTAGAGGGCGCTTTGAAGATAGGCGTACAATAAATCACTTCCACGCCGAGATCAGATAAGTAATCTAATTTTTCGATGACGCCTTGGAGATTGCCGCCAAAAAAACTAGTGGTGGTAGGGATAGCATCCCACTTGGTGAGCTTTCTGCGATCTACTTTTTTGGTTGTCCCTCTGTGAAAGCGTTCCGGAAAGATTTGATAATACGTGGTGCCAATCGTCCATGCAGGTGGTTGATACGTGTCCCTTTCCCCTAAATAGGGGACTTCAAATGTATCCTCTGGGTCTGGGGGTTCGCTCTCTGTGACGCCTAATCGACTGTACCAATAGGTTGTTTGGCCGACATGCAAAGCGAAATAATACTTGAATCGTTGACTGTCGCGCGTGAGTTGCGCTTGATAAATCTCATGGGTGGTGCCGTCTTTGGCATAGAGTAGGGCAGGTGTGGTCATTTTCGGTATCGAGGGTTGAAATTTATCAAAGTGAATTACGTCGACGCGCTCAACTAGTGGTGTGCCAACGCGCAGACGCAAATAGAGATCCCCGCGATGTGAATAGGCAAAAGGCTCCACCGACTCATGGTAGACAGATTGTGCGATCAAATACTGATTAGTAGACATCGGCGCTCCCCTTGTTAGCGATTAATCTTGGCATCGTCAGTGGCAAATGCATACGTTCTTCGTAGTCCTTTGGGATAGTGGTTCTTTAGTATTCCTCCCACTGCTTTGCCCCACCCGAGTGGAGCCCCCTCCACCGTGACCAATGTCCAACCATTGTCACTACCACAAGTGATCGTTTGTCCCTGTAAATAATCTAAGATTCTTTGATCACCATAAGGTAAACGCAGTTCACGTTGCGCATCTTGTGCCCGCATGGCCAGCGCCAGCGAATGATGGGGAACGGCGTGCCCGTATGCTAGACGCATCAGAGCAAGGCCTGGGCGTAGCAAAGTGTGGATGCGCTGCGCACCTTCAGTCAATGCGTACAGCGTGTCGCCGCGTGCTTGCAAGGATCGTGTGTGTAGTAACGTGTGCAAAAATTCCGCACTTAGCATCGACGAAGCAAGCGTGTCAAATTCTTTTTGCAAACGCTTCGTTACTGCAACATTGAGGCCATGAGATGGTGCAGGTGTACGGTGGCTGGGGCTGCTGGCCACTTGTTTTTCAAAGCGGGCGATAAAGTGCCCTTCCCCATGACAGTGTTGCGGAAAATAACGCGTGGCATATTGTGTTGGCAGTTCAATCCAAGCCGGATCTAGCGTATCAAGCATTCGTTGGATCAGCGGATGCCCTGTCCCTGCTTGTCGTAATTGTAGGGGAGATAGCGCCGCATCACTATCAGGCAGGGCAGTAGGCACTAATTGCATGTCGGGATGGTTCATGGCGAATTTGGCGCAGACAAACTCATTTTCAATCGGATTAAATGTGCAGGTGGAATACACGATGCGTCCGCCTGGTTCTAACATCTGATACGCTGCTTCGAGTATCTCCAGTTGTCGCGCTGCATTGGGAAGTAACTGATCTACTGACCAGTGTAGGCTCGCGTCAGGCTCGCGCCTAAATAAACCCTCTCCACTGCACGGAGCATCCACCAAAATGCCATCAAAATATGTCGCGTATGCGCGCGTTAATTGCGCAGGTGCCACATTGGCAATCGCGGTGTGGGTGAGGCCAAGTCTTTCTACATTTTCGGCTAACGCTTCCGCGCGTGCGGGATGGGGGTCATTGACCAGCAAAAAACCTTCCTGCTTCATGAGTGCGCCAATTTGCGTGGATTTGCCACCTGGTGCGGCGCAACGGTCAAGGATGTTTTCGCCTTGCTTCGGGTTCAAGATCGCAACCGGTGCCATGGCAGTGGGCTCTTGCCAATAGATGCAGCCAGCCGCGTGCAACGGGTCATTGCCAATGCCTGATTGCAGGCTTAGGTAATAACCGTTTGCAGCCCAAGGGATAGGCGCTTCCAGTGGCAGTGATCGTGATGATGCCACGCGCAAAGGATTCACCCGCAGGCCACGCGCAAAAGGTTGTGCCATGGCGCAACGGTATGCCTCCCACGCCGTTTCGCCAAAGGAGGCAACAAATAGTTCTTTATAGCCTTCAGGAAAATTCACGTCCAAGTATCGCTACTCCTTATCGTCAACGTATCATGCGCTTTTAGTTGGTATGCTTGATGATAAATAATTAACGGAACCTCAATAGCCGTTGCATTGCTAATCGACACCTCTTCTTTTTTGACCAAAACATTAATGCGCGCACCTCTGAAGAGAATCTTAAAAGCAAAGGACTGCCAATGATCGAGCAAAAATGGATTCAAATGCACTTTGCCATCCTGTACACGAAATCCGCCAAATCCGTACACAACGGCCATCCACGTTCCCGCCATACTGGTGATGTGGCAACCATCTTCCGTGTCGTTGTTGTAGTTATCTAGGTCAAGGCGCGAGGTGCGCAGGTAAAGTTCATATGCTTTTTCTCGATAGCCAAGTTCACAAGCTAACACACTATGCACACAAGGCGATAAGGAGGATTCATGCACCGTTAGTGGCTCGTAAAAGTCAAAATGTCTGCGTTTTGTCTCCAAGTCGTAGTGATCCCCAAGAAAAAACATTCCTTGTAACACATCTGCCTGCTTAATGTAGCAAGAGCGCAGGATACGATCCCAAGACCAGTGCTGAT
>DAIELO010000173.1 GCA_027341705.1 Caryophanales bacterium | reverse complement strand
TTGTATATAACACTTCCGCAATTGACCGTCCGAAATCTCGCACTTCAGCCAGGAGTGATTCGTCTAGCCGAAGGCGCAATTGCTGCACCTCAGTTTGCAGTGTCGCTTCCTCCACCACTCCCTGCATATGCCGCCATGTTGACAGCCATTTAATTTTTTCCAAATCATCGTACCACGCATGAATATGCACTATATCGGCAATCAAGCCCTCTTCGTCTTGCAAGCGCTGTGCTTCAATATTGTTCACTATCGCTTCCACCGTGGTGTGAGTCACCAACACGGCCGCACAAGCTGCCTCTGTCGTGATCGCAATATGATAACGACCTTTAAATATCCACGATACAGTAGCCTCTTGCGTCAAAATAATACCCTGAATTCCCTTTTGAACAAGTAATCGACGTAGTAAAATTAACGCTTCATTCAAAAAGCCAGCCCCCAAATCATTCTTTCACCCACGCATGCGCCGGATCATCATTAGGAATCATCACCCGATCAAGGGGACCTGCCATCATCCACAAATAGTACAGTTGGTATCCCCCAGCAGCGCATACCGGATGATACCCTTTGGAAACAAGAAAAGTATCTCCATGTTGCACGCGGAATGCTTCATCAACAGATCCATCATGCGTATAATTTGCTTGTACTCCAAATCCTTTGGATGGATTCAGTTGATAATAATAAACTTCCTCCATATTCGCCTCGACTCCTAATTGGTAGTCGTCATGCTTATGCGGCGGGAAACTGGACCACATACCCGCTTCATTAAACGTCTCACCCACGATAATGTGATGCACACGACCTTCTGCATTTTTGACCACAATATCATGAACCTCTCGTTGCCAATTGTTTTTTCCTACTGTGCGAACCCACAACTCATCTGGCAACACTTGAAATGGTTCATGTTTTTCATCGCTAGGCGTGCCACACAAACCCGCTTGTAACCGATCTGCTCCGACATTTGACACCTCAAATGAAGACTGCGCTGGCAAATAGAACGCTGTAGCACGCTCTGCAAATACATTTTTGCGAACACCTGTAAACACTTTGCCTTCAGTCTCTACTTGAATCTGTCCTTGCAGTAAAATGAGCACTTTTTCCTGGTCTCCCGTAGAGCCAACGTAATGCTCACCAGCCTCCAACGTGAGTACGCCAAATGTCAGTAGTTTTAGCTCCCCGTTATTTGTCCCAACAATTTCACGATACCCCTGCTCTTCTTTTGCGCGAATTATCGACATTGTTACCCATCCTCCCTTATTGTCCCATCCAATTGGATAAAGCCGAAAACACTCCTGTGCGTAGTGCGATAACAGCTTGTTCTAACAAATCCACAAGTTGTGGTATTACAGATAAGTCTTGCCCCCACACTTCATCTAACGAAAGGATATGCATCAAACTTGCATGAAGGCTCTGCGTTGACTCAAGCAACCATGCCGCTTGTACGGCACGAACTTGGTTTTCATCGTCACGAATATTCCAATGATTCGATAGATCATCTGCATTCTTGTAATAAAGTAGTTGTCCTGCAATGGCCATGATCAGTAATGATGGAAGTTTCCCAGTTGCGCGGATAAAATCCATCATCGTGGGCAGTAACCGCACTCTTATTTTTGAAAGTCCGTTGAGTTGGAGCGCCACAATTTCATGACGTAACAGCGGATTAGAAAACCGTTCAAGAACAGCGTTAGCAAATAGTTGCGCTTCCGATTCAGGTACAGATCGGATAGCAAGCGCAGGAATGATTTCCTTGTTTAAAAGTTCACGCACAAACTTCCCCATCATGTCATCGGTGACCGCCATTTTTACCGTCTCAAGGTGGGCAAGAAAAGAAAGTCCGGCAAGTGCTGTATGAACACCATTAAGGATGCGTACTTTAATCAAACGAAACGGTGCCACATCTTTTTCAAACCGCACATTCAAGCCAAGAGAAGCAAAATCTAATTTTTGTTGTAGGCGAGCTTCTCCTTGAATCACCCACAAATAAAACGGTTCCCGAATAATGCCTAGTCTGTCTTCGTACTCCATGTCATGATCACCAGCGACCAAACCGTTCGTCGTAAATCCCGTGACGATGCTGTCAACCAGGGTATTATAAAAATAATTGTACTTTTTCACCCAATTTTTAAATTCAAGTGAAAGTTTCCAATAACTGGCGCATTGAAGCACTAAATCGCGCAGCAAGTCCCCATTGTTTTCCACTAATTCACAAGGTACAATATCCAATCCAGACGTTTTGGCACCAGCAAAAGCTTGATATCTTTCGTACAAATACGCAGTCAACCTAGCTGGATAAGAGGTCGGACAAATATCTCTCTGATCAGGCTCAGGACTGTAGGCAAGCCCCGCCTCCGTGGTATTGGAAATCACTATGTCAATCTGCGGATTGCGCGCACACTGTAAAAATTCATCCCATTGTGTGTACGGATCAATACCGCGGCTAATCGATTGAACGATCTCGCGACTATCCACCACTTCACCATTTTGCAGACCTCGAAGCCATACCGTGTACAATCCATCTTGTTCATTGATCGCTTGGATCTTTTTTGCACCCATGGGACGCGGCGTCGACACCACGACTCGGCCATCGTATTGCTTATTTTTAATCAATTGGTGAATCAGCCAATCCACGAATCCGCGCAAAAAATTCCCTTCACCAATCTGTAGAATTCGTTCAGGTAGTTCCTCCCTATTTAGCGACACATCGTGTTCCCGAATCCATTGCTGACTCAACTGCAACTGTGCACCCTCCTACCTTACAGTGTGACACCATCTTTAAAAATAGCGATTTCCCGATAATCATGGCGCTCGTTTTGGGTGTAATAATCACCTGAAGCTACATCAATGATCAGTGTATATAGTGCTGTGGATAGTTCCTCCATCGAGACACCCACAAGCAAACTTCCCGCATCAATGTCGATCCAATGAGGTTTTTGCGCTGCTAGCGTTGAATTAGTGGAAACCTTAATTGTCGGTACAGCACCACCTAGTGGAGTACCACGACCAGTTGAAAACAACACGATATGTGCACCCGCCGCAATCAACGCCGTCACCGATACCATATCGTTACCTGGCGCTTGTACTAGATTCAATCCGCTTTGTGTGG
>DAIELO010000172.1 GCA_027341705.1 Caryophanales bacterium | reverse complement strand
ACAACGAACACGGAATTTTTGGCGCACCCTCTGGTGGATAAATAAGAAAGGTGCTGATGTTCCACACACAATGGAAATGAGAAAACATAATATTGTGGTGCTGGACGACGACATTCGTCTTGGGGAACTGCTAAAGCAGTACTTGAAGGACCAGGGATTCCATGTTGAAGTGGTTCTTGATTCTGCTGCGTTGCGTCGCGCTATGGCTCGAAAGCGTTTCGATCTTCTCGTGCTTGATCTGATGCTCCGGGGAGAAGATGGATTCTCTGTTTGCCAAAGAATTCGGGCTGGTTCAAACAAAATCCCAATTATCATGCTCACCGCAAGGAATGATGAAGTAGACAGGATCATGGGCCTTGAAATGGGCGCAGACGATTATATTACCAAGCCATTTAACCCACGTGAGCTGCTTGCTCGAATCAATGCCGTTATGAGGCGTCAGCCTGTCTCAGCGATACCTGGCGTTCCGGCTGCGCTGGAAGGTGGCCAAAATTTGCTACAATTCGGTCCCATTGAATTTAATCTTACAAGCCGGACTTTGACGCGCGATGGAACACAGGTTCAATTGACGAGTGGCGATTACGCATTATTACGCGCTCTCGTGAGCCATCCCAGAGAACCACTTTCCAGAGAAAAATTGATGGTCCTTGCGGGCGGTAAGGAGCTCGTCGTATTTGATCGAAGTATTGATGTAAAGATTTCAAGACTGCGGCGTCTGATCGGGGAAGATCTTAGTAAACCGCGCTATATCCAGACAGTGTGGGGATTGGGCTATGTGTTCGTGCCTGACTAGTTTTTGATTTTTGGTGAACAGAGGAATATTGTTTTTATGGACAGGACACCCATGGTGCAATGAAAAACTGATTTGAGCTGTCTGTCGGTGTTTATCAACCGACACAACGGTAGAAAAAACGATGGGATGTATCGTATTCCAAGAAGGTCACCGAGTTTCCGTCCACATCACCACAAAACTGGTGTCCCCCTGAAAAGTCATAGCCACTCACCTGGCTACCAATAATTAATAATGATGCATAAACTTTTTGATCATGGTCATAAATACGGCTGAGCGCACCCGTGATATAACATCGTCGTTCATGGTCATAAAGGTTGACGCTGGTTTCATTAACGGATCCGGTGAAGACAAGTCGTTTGGATTGGAAATAATCGTATACAACGATATTGGCATTCTTATTGACCAGAGTGCTGGCGATGTACGCGAGACATGCCCTCGTGTTAGGGTGCAAGGCACTTTCTCCTACACGACTAAAGGCAATGAATGATGATCATGGCTGCACAGTACCCGACTCAAGGTTTCAGGCGCTAAGTTGAGATACAAGGCCAAATCTTTTCTGGGTAGCAATTCGATCAAACCGGGGTTTCCGTCTTGAAATCGGGCTAGCCGACCGGTCGCATCAAGCAGATGCAACGCAGTGGTATGTTCCATCACTTCGCTCATTAACCGCATCACTTCGTATTCAAAATCATGTTTTAGTTTTGGATGGGTATCGAGGTACTCAGCCCACAACGCCATGGGGCACTTGGCAACACGCGCCCGGGTAATGCTGCAAATGCTGTACGGTGCGCGGTTCTTCAGGCGCCATGCTGCGTAGGTAGTCTCAAACTGTGATGCCTGCGCAAAACGCAGGATCATCTGCTTACCTTCGTGATTTGTCACTACCCGCTTCAGCACGCCCTCTAAAATAAAATACTGTTCCATTTCTGATGTGCCTTGCACCAGCAGGGGCTTGTTCTTTGCAATGTCAACAATGGTCAGAATATTTTCTAACTCAATCAGTGCTTGACTTGTCAGACAATTTAGTACGACATTATTTTGAAAGGCATGGCGCAACAGAAGGCGCAGGGGGTGCTTTGAGAAGGGAATTTCTGTGGAATTACTGTTAATGGGATTCATGTAACGCCAACCGAATCAGGGCGGGAGGCTGTATTCGGACAGGGAGACTGATTGAATGGCCCATTGCGTTCTCGTCCAATAACCACTTCAGAAACAAGCTCGACATTTCTGGGCGCTCCATCTCAGTGGAATACAACGACAATATCAGCCAAGGCCTATCTTGGTCCTCCTCGTGGGCTGTCACAAATTGTGACATACAATTTGTCCATTGTGTGGATACGGAAGAGACTTGCCAGGTTGGCCCATTATCCAGTGGGGCCACATCAAAATTCCGCGTGCGTACCGCGTTGAATTAAATCGTTTTCAATGGCCAATAGATTTTCCTGCGCGCTGGGGAAATATCCATATGGCCGCGATAATGAAAATGACAAGCGCCGCAGATGCCGTATAACGACTTAAGGCAAGTCCGCCAGCATCCAATGGTTTGTCGAGAAAATCACCCACGACGGCCCCAAGCGGGCGCGTCAGGATAAACGCTCCCCAAAAAAGCAGGGTTCTGGAAATAGTTGTCCAGTAATACCCCGCCACGACGATACTCAGGAGTACGCTGAAGACGATGGCCCCGCCACCATATCCAAGTCCTGCCGTATCTGCAGTCCAATCCCCCAGTGCGGTTCCCAGGGTCTGTGAAAACATGATGGTGACCCAGTAAAACATTTCTGCCTTGGGTGAACTCACCGTGTTCACGGATATAGACCCGAGTACCTTGTACCAGACCACCAAAGAGCCTATCAGAAGGATAAACAGTAGGGATGCGCCCCCGCTATAGCCAATGCCGAGTGATCGATCCGCAAAATCAGCCAGCGTCGTTCCCACCGTTGTTGTTGCTATGATGGTGAGCCAGTACAGAAACGGATGGAATCGCCTTGCCTTGATCTGGGCGACGACGGCCATGAGAAATATGGTCGCGAATAAGGCCGTCCCCAAAAGATAACCGAAGTTCATCGACATGGATACTGCATCTCCACCGGTTTCGCCAAGAGTGGTGGCTGCAATTTTAATGATCCAGAAGGTCAAGGTCACTTCTGGAACCTTGCTCAAGACGGGCTCTGTAATTTTGTTCATCCGATTTTCTATGAGTGTAAAAATCTAATGGTTTTGTGGGCCGGAATTGAAGAATGACTCCATGCCATCTACCAGAATAAGATCCATTTCCGCGGCAAAAGTCAGTAGTCTGATGTCTTTCAT
>DAIELO010000171.1 GCA_027341705.1 Caryophanales bacterium | reverse complement strand
GGTTTTTGCCACTATCAATGAGGATCCACTGGACGCTATTGCAACAGGCCGACTGCGAAAAGATCTATACTATCGTCTGAGCGTCGTCACTTTGTTTCTGCCGCCATTACGTGAGCGAAAAGAAGACATACCAAGTCTTACCACTTACTTTATTAATAAATACAATGATCGATTTGGAATGCAGGTTCCTGGTGTTTCCGATGAGGTGATGAAATATTTTCTTATCTATCCGTGGCCTGGTAATGTTCGAGAATTAGAACACGCTATCGAAGGCGCTTTAAATATTGCAAACGATCACGCCCAAATCGAAGTGATCCATCTTCCATTACACTTACGTCGCAAAGTGAATGTCCTCAATGAATTTGCCTTGGAAACACTTCAAGAACAACCGAAAGATTATGCGATGGCACTACAAGAGAGGACGCTGCAAAACCAACTAGAAGAGTATGAACGAGCATACGTCCATAAGGTACTAAAAAAATATGCAGGTAACGTATCTGCTGCGGCACGTGAGCTTGGTGTCAGTCGACAGAGCCTCCAATATCGACTACGCAAATGGAATGGATGAACATTTGTCTTGAGATCATCCAACGACAAATATTTTTGCACCCGCCATATAAATCGGCAGTTGATTTTTACTATTAAATTTTGCATTATATAAATGAGTTAAAATTTTGAAAACGCTTACTGGAGGGGACAGGATGAAACAACCAGGCTTTAAAAAGGATCTCACCTTAATGGATCTCACCATGGCTTCTGTTGGGGGCATCATCGGTTCTGGATGGCTCTTTGGTTCGCTGTATGCTGCCAATGACGCAGGACCAGCTGCCATCGTATCTTGGATAATTGGTGGTATTGCCGTACTACTTATCGGTCTTGTCTTTGCAGAATTAGGTGGCATGTTGCCTGAATCTGGATCGATCGCTAGATACCCACATTACAGCCACGGACACGTGACAAGCTTTATTATGGGATGGGCCGCATGGATTGCATATGCTTCGGTTCCCTCAGTAGAAGCAGAAGGTGTCATGCAATATGCTTCTCACTGGGTTCCTGGATTATGGAATACGCAAACCAACTTGCTTACCGGCTTCGGATTATTTTTCGCAGCTCTTTTAATGTTTATATTCTTCTTGGTCAATTATTTTGGCGTGCGCTATTTTGCAAAAGTAAATACTACCGTCACGATTGTCAAGTTTATCATGCCTATAGTAACCATTATTGCCTTTTTGGTTGTTGGATTGCACTGGGGCAACTTAACACAAGCTGGCGGATTTGCGCCTAGTGGTTCTTCAGGTATCCTAGTCGCCGTCGCAACTTCTGGTGTCATTTTTGCCTATCTTGGTTTCCGACAAGCACTTGATCTTTCAGGAGAGGCAAAAAATCCTCAACGAGATATTCCGATTGCGTTAATTTTGTCGATTATCATCGGAATTATTCTCTATGTACTATTGGAACTCGTCTTCGTGGCCGGCGTTGCTCCTTCGGCACTGCAACACGGTTGGGCAAACGTAACGTTTAACGCACCATTTGCTGAATTGGCTGCAAGCTTGAACCTCGGTTGGATGGCTGTATTATTGTATGCGGATGCCATCTTATCGCCTGCAGGAACAGGAAACGTATATATTGCATCGACTTCTCGCGTGTTGTATGCACTAGCTAAAAATGGATATTTCCCTAAAGCACTTGCACATGTCAATCCGAAAACAGGTATTCCTAACGTGGCACTTCTAGTAGCATTCATTTTAGGATTGATTTTCTTACTTCCATTCCCTTCATGGCAGAGCTTGGTGGGATTGGTTTCTTCCGCAACAGTGTTCACCTATATCATCGGCCCAGTATCACTTGCTGTGCTTCGTAAGACTGCACCAGAGGCAAAACGTCCATTTACTTTGAATGGTCACAAAGTTATTTCTCCACTCGCGTTCGTTGTGGGATCGCTGATTATTTATTGGACTGGTTGGAATATTGACTGGAAATTATTAGTAGCGATTCTCATCGGGTTTGTTCTCTATATGCTGATCTCTGCGATCGTGCCCGAAGAAATCAAAAAACCAGATGCTAAATCATTCAAAGGTGGTATTTGGCTGATCGTGTATTTGATCGCCATGCTGCTACTCACCTATGTAGGCTCTTCTAAATTGGGTGAATTCAAGAATTACATCCAGTATCCATGGGATTTAGTGGTGGTCATCATCGTTTCGTTTATCTTCTATTATTGGGGTGTAGCTAGCGGTTATCGCACCAAAGACGTGGAAGAAGCCATTCAAGAAATCAATGAAATCAGCCTCAACGAAATCAAGTCGTAACTTACATTCTTGTTCGCTAACATGCAAAAAAACCTCTCCTTTTAATCAAAAAAGGAGAGGTTTTTTATTATCCCTGATCAGGGATTCAGGAACACATTTAGATCCCACGCTTCGGAAATTTGCTGAAGCAGTGCGATGCCTGCCACACTGTTGCCGTAGTCATCAATTTCAGGCCCGTAAATGCCAATTCCACAACCGCCTAAAAATGGGGATTTCGTTGCCCCGGTGCGTTTGGGAGCAGCTGACAAAATTGCGCCTGAGACGCCACTCTTTGAAGGAATACCGACAAACGCAGCGATTCTACCCGATGCATTGTACATGCCACAAGTTAACATCAGTGATTTGGTGATTTTTGCAGTTTGCTTGGATATGACCGTTGCCCCCGTTAAAGGGTCAACCCCATCATTGGCGAGAATCATCCCAATCGAGGCCAAATCTTGCGTGTTCACTTCGACTGAACATTCTTTGATATAGACTTCTAGCGTCGATTCCACCTCGGATTCTAGAAAACCAGATCCCTTTAGATAGTGGGCAATCGATCGATTGCGGTGGGCAGTACTCCATTCCGAGTCATACACCTCATAATTAATGGTTGCAGTCCGACCCATCAATCGTTCCAACATCGTCATGAATACAAGAAACTTATCTTGATCGGTGTTTCCTGGCAACATCGAGGCAACAGTGATAGCGCCGGCATTGATCATTGGGTTAAATGGCTTCCCCGGTTTGTGCATCTCCAAGCGAATCATCGAGTCAAACGAGTCACCCGTCGGTTCCAAGTCGACTTTATAAAGCACTTCGCTGATGCCACGAGTTTCGCAAGCCGCGATAAAGTTAACGACCTTCGAGACACT
>DAIELO010000170.1 GCA_027341705.1 Caryophanales bacterium | reverse complement strand
TTATCCTGAAACCTTCGGAACGAACACCCTTGGCAGCGATGCTCCAAGCAGAACTGCTTGCTGAGGCGGGGCTCCCAGATGGTGTGTTCAATGTGGTACACGGAGCCAAGGAAGTGGTCGATGCCATGCTCACCCATCCGGACGTGCGGGCGATTTCATTTGTCGGTTCGTCATTGGTGGCGAAATATGTGTATGAAACTGCTGCAGCCAACGGAAAACGCGTACAGGCGTTAGCAGGTGCCAAAAACCATCACATTATATTGGGCGATGCGCCACTTGACAAAACGATTGAGATTTTGTTGGCATCAGCGTTTGGCAATGCCGGAGAACGGTGCCTCGCGGGCAGTGTGGCCGTGGTCGAAGAGTCGATTGCGGATGAATTTGTGGCCGAATTTGCAAAAGCGGCAGCCAAGTTGACAATTGGTGACGGGATGATATCGGGGAATGAATTGGGGCCTGTGATCCGGGAAGAGCATCAACAGAAAATCATTGGGTATATCGAACGTGGTGTGGAGGAAGGCGCGGAGTTGGTTCGTGATGGCCGTATCATCGATCACTCTGTAGGGGACGGGTACTTTCTTGGGGCAACAGTGTTTGACCACGTTCAACCAGAGATGACGATTGCGCGTGAGGAAATTTTTGGTCCTGTATTAAGTGTGATACGCGTGCAAGATCTCGATCAGGCGATTGACGTGGCGAACAAAGCGCAATACGGAAATGCTGCGGTGCTTTACACAAGAAGCGGTGCCGCGATGCGCAAGTTTCGTGAGAACATTCAAGCGGGTATGCTGGGGATCAACATTGGAGTACCAGCACCAATGGCGTTTTTCCCATTTGGTGGGTGGAAAGGGTCGTTCTATGGTGATCTTCACGCGACAGGCCGTGAAGGTGTGGAGTTTTATACGCAGAAAAAGGTGGTCATCACGCGTTGGTATTGAAACGGTCATAAAGGAATATTGATCAAACATGTCCTTGGTTTAGATGCGCAGTCAATGTGTAAGCGGTTTCGGGGATGTGATGGGTTTTATAACTCATCACATCCTACACCTCATCCAGAATTAATTGATATTTTTTGTTTCACTATTTAATAAAATCTAGAAAAAAATATTAAAAATGGTGTGAAAATTTTGAATAATGGAACAATAAACTCATTAAAAAAAGAAGTGAGTTTGGTTTCACTGGTATTTCAATCTGTCACACACATGGCTCCAGGTTTTAGTGTTGTGTTTGCAATTTCTGCAAGTGCTGTATTTGCTGCAGGCAGTATGACACTATCTGTATTAATTGCCGCTATCGCTATCTTTCTTTTGGCATTTTCTGTACGGCAACTTGCACGTAAATATCCCTCTGCGGGTGGATTCTATACTTACGGCATAAAGGCACTTGGTCCAAGGGTAGGTTTCTTGATTGGTTGGTGTATATTACTCGCCGAAAATATTACCCCTCCGATTGGACTATGGGCAGCGGCTTATGCGGCACAGCAGATTCTAATGTTATTTAATATCAATACGCCTTTTTGGATTTGGGTTGTCCTAGGAGCCGTATTTGTCTATACCTTCATGTATCGCGGGGTAGCCATTTCAATGAAATCTGGTGTGGTACTCGGTACGATTGAAATTCTCGTATTTACCATCCTTTCATTTGTCTTCATTGGGAAAGGTGGGTCGCATAATACATTCAATGTATTTTCACCATCTTTGGCTGCCCATGGCTGGTCTGGGGTATTTCAAGGTATGATTTGGGCCATATTCGCTTTTATCGGGTTTGAAGCAGTTGTGCCTATGGCAGAAGAAGCTCAACGACCCCAATTCGCCTCCCGTGCTGTAATCTGGGGACCAATTGTTGTTGGTGTATTTTATTTACTAACCTCTTATGCGGTGACTATTGCTCTAGGCGTGAATCACGCGGCTCAATTGAATTCAGATACTTGGATTAACTTATCCAGTAAGATATCTAGTGTCGTAGAATTCATTGTTTTGTTTGCTGTAATGAACTCCTCGCTTGCTCTAGTGATGTCATCAGCTTCAGCAGCAACAAGAGTCATGTACGCGATGGGACGAGATAAAACGTTACCTACTGCATTTGCATCTGTTCATCCGACATTTGGAACACCGACATTCGCCATTCTTTTTCAAGCGGCTTTGAGTGTGATTTTTACGATTATCATAGGTATATGGCTCGGAGGACCATTAAACGCGATTGGGTGGACTGGTGAAATTGTTACTTTACTAGTGATTATTGGCTATTACATTTTTGGCGGTGCCGTTTCTACGCTGGTGGTCTATACTAGGGATTTCAAATCTGAAAGGAGAATTATTCCCCACATTGTAATTCCTGTAGTGGCAATTATACTCATGTTTTTCCCACTCTACGCGTCAGTGATCCCATTACCTGCTTATCCGTTGAGTTTGGGTCCGTTAATTGCTTTGATTTGGATTGTTGTAGGTATTCTCATATCGTTTACAAGTGGAATTAACTCCAAAATCCATACTATGTCAAGTAACAAATCCACACAAGCAGAAATTTAGAAAGCGGCATGGAATGTAATAGCGCATTGGTTGAGATTTCGCCTTTTATGAAAAACTTTCTGTATCAATAAGAATAAAAAATCTTAATTGATCAGAAGGTTGTGCATGCCACATGACTTCAGATCGACAAAAAACACCAGAGCATTCTAGGCCTGCTCTGGTGTTTTTTGTTAATCACACCGTGTGCTTGTATTCAACGTTGTGTTTGGGGTACCCTGAACAGAACCTATTCATACTGGGTTGATGTTTTTGACGGAGGGCGACATGAGTTTTATCACACAACCATTTGACGAATTTTTAGGATTCCAACACGAGCGAGTAAGTGCGATTGGTATTACCGTTACAGCCTATTTACTTTAATAGTGTAGGTGTTGTTCATGGTGGCGTCATCTCGACACTTGTGGATGTTGCGATGTCTAATTTAGTGGCAACGGATGCTGACGGTGTGCAAAAGGCAGTGACTATTGATTTGCATACCACCTTCTTGCAGGGGGCGACTGGCAAGACGCTAACTGCTGAAGCTGAGATCAGCAAGCAAGGACGCACACTTTTGTATGCTGATTGTAAAGTTTTCGATGATCAGCTTCAACTTGTTGCCAAAGCAACGGGTACTTTTTTTATTAAATAACGATGCAAAGATTGTAAAGGGGTTACGTAGTGA
>DAIELO010000016.1 GCA_027341705.1 Caryophanales bacterium | reverse complement strand
CAATTGAGGTGCCTCATCTAAAGAGGAATCATCTAACTCACTTGTCGTGAGTGCTTGTTGGTGATGCAGCAATTGCCCTGCACGAGATGGTGTCCCAATGGCTAGACTTGTGATCGCGGTTGCCATGGTTTTTGCGGGCACACATCCGATTGGGGCGCTTATTCCTTGCTCATTCAATAACATGGCCACTTCGACGGCGATGGGAAATCCCACCTCCGCTTGCCGTAAGATGTCCGTATTTGCACATAATTCATCAGGTGTTAGGTTGGCAAGTAGGCTCCCATTATGCATCACGAGCACCTTATCAGCAAAGGGGAAGAAAGCATCAAGGTCGTGGGTGGCAATTACCATCCCTCCTTTCGCTTGTGTTTTCCATGATTTGAAAAATGTAATCAACGTTTGCACCGCTTCAGGGTCTAACCCTGAGGTGGGTTCATCTAAAAACAGCCATTCCGGTTGTGTGGCAAACGTGCTTCCGAGTGACACGCGCCGCTTTTGTCCGCTGCTTAGCAGCAGGGGTGATTGCACAAGCAGATCCAAAGCTAATTTGACGGTATGCATTGCAGATATCGTGCGCGCTGTGTCCTCTTCTTGGGATAGACGATAGGGTTTTAAGGAATAGTCAAATTCGCCTTTGACGGTACGTGCAAATAAATGATGTTCAGGGTATTGAAATACATAGCCTGTCTTTAGCCTGACTGCGTCAATAAGACGCTTTTTGTTCCACAACGGCTGTTTGTCAAACCACACCGTTCCTGATTGGATCGTAGTCAGGCCTGCCAATGCATCTAACAATGTCGTTTTTCCAGAGCCCGTTTTGCCTATTACCAACGTGATCGTCCCATTTTCAAAAGTACAATTAATATCCTTTAGGATTTCTTTTAACGGGGATGCTTTTGCAGTCACTGACACATGATCCATGATGATCGTCATCTGTTTTTCACCACCTGTACGAATTGTTCTGCAGAAATTGGCAAAAAGGCGAGTGATCGACCAAGCGCGAGCAGGTGTTTTGCAACTTGAACCACATAAGGCAGTGTAAATCCAAGCTGTTCACATGGACTTATGTCTGATCCCTCGATTGTTGTGTAAAAAAAGGCTTGGCGTTCACCGTTAAATACTATTTCGCCATCTTCCAATGCGATCACACGATCCACCCCAGCGAGTTCTTCCATCCATTGTGTAATCCACATGATTGTCTGTCCATTGGTGTGTAATTGACGAGCAATTTCTATTATCTTGTTTCTTGCCAAGGGATCAAGCATGGCTGTTGCTTCATCAAAAATGAGCAAAGGCGCATCTACGGCAAGACAACTTGCAATATTTAAAAGTTGTTTTTGGCCTCCAGACAAACTACTAATCGATTGATCAAGAGGGACGTGCAGGCCAACTTGTTGTAACACTTCGCGCACGCGACTTTTCATCAAGGACGGATCGAACGATTGATTTTCTAATCCAAAACAAACTTCTTCAAATACGGTTTCTGCCACAATTTGTGCTTCTGGATTTTGAAATACCATCTGCACTGCGCGGTTATTGACGTGTATTTTTCCACGGGAGAGGGGACAGATTGCGGCGATTACTTTGGCAAGTGTACTTTTGCCACTTCCGTTTTTGCCTACAATACCCACCCATTCTCCATGTGCAATGGCAAGATTAATATCGCGAAGTACATGGTGAATCGCTGGTGGGTGATCGAAAGCGACCGAGACATTTTCTAGTTCCACTAGGGGAAGATGATGATTCATGCGATTTTTCCTCTTTTGCATAGTAGTAATATATGCTACAATCCTAATTGTTAACTTGTTAAAAATAATAGGTTAACAATACTCTGGATTATAGCATATCAAATAATGGGGTGAAGGGGAATCATGAAGTTGCAACTTACTGTTCGCGGGATTGTTTTTAGTGCCTTGTTTGCGGCATTGCTTGTTGTTTTTGGTTTTTTAAATATTAATTTGGGATTTACTCCTGTACCGATTACTTTAGCTACGTTGGCTATTATGCTGGCAGGTGCGTTTTTGGGAGCAGGGTATGGTTTTTTTAGCGTGTTTTTGGTGATTGTGTTGGCGACACTGGGACTGCCATTCGTCGGAGGAACAGGTGGACTCGCAGTGATTTTGGGACCTAGCGCAGGCTTTGTCTGGAGTTGGCCTTTTGCCGCACTGCTCATTGGTTATTTTATGTCAAAAATAAAGAGTCAAGGTATTCGCTCATATGTACTTAGCTTTTTGGTCATTGAGGTGTTTGGTTCGTTGATTATGTATTTTGTCGGCGTTCCATGGTTAGCGCATGTACTGAAAATTTCATTTTCAAAAGCAATGGTGTTAGGGTGTTATCCGTATTTGCCAGGGGATGTAATAAAATCAATCGTTGCCACATTGATTGTGGTGCCAATCAGAAAAATATATCCATCATCTGCACTGATCGGTACTGCACATACAAAAGTCGTTACGCTGGATTAATACAAAAGGGGAGTTGTCTGTGAGTTCCGCACGAGATATGGTGTTGGACATGTTGAAAAACGCGCAGGGGAAATTTGTATCAAGCAAAGAGATCTGTGCATCGCTTCATACAAGCAGAACGGCAGTTTGGAAACATATCCACGCGTTGCAAAGTCAAGGTTATCGTGTGGAGGCAGTCACCAACAAAGGGTATCGACTTGATGATTCTGTTGATTTTGTGACGGCTCACGAACTCAAAGCATGCATCACATCGAGCGTCCTTGGCAGTCATGTCACTTATCGAGAGATCGTAGATTCTACGAATAATGTGGCGCGCATCTTAGCGGAGGATGGGGCTTTGGATGGCACTTTGGTAATTGCCGATGAACAAACGCAAGGTCGTGGCAGGTTTAATAGAAAGTGGATTTCGCCGCCAAAATCAGGGATTTTCATGTCTCTCATTATCCGTCCGTCACTTTCCATTGCTGAGGCTTCTAAACTCACTTCACTGGCAGCTGTCGCTGTAGCAAGATCACTTGCCGCTTTATCCAATGAGCAAGTACAGATAAAATGGCCGAATGATGTGTTGTTTAATGACAAAAAAATCAGTGGTATTCTTACCGAAGTCAGTGCCGAAGGAAATTTAATTCAGTATATCATCGTTGGAGTGGGAATTAACGCGAACACGTTGCCCACCATGTTTCCTGATTCGCTGCAAGACAATGTCTGTTCACTCCATGAAATAGTGAGTAAACCGATTAAGCGTGCACAGGTAGTGGCCGCTGTGCTGCTAGCTTTTGAAACATTATACGACTCCTATCGTAAGGGCGGAGATTTCTCGGAGGTGCTGAATTATATTAGGGATCATAGTGTGACGATAGGTAAATTTGTGGAAGTAGATGTAGGTTCCATGAAAATAGCAGGCATCGCTGAAGATATCGCTGACGATGGGGCGTTGGTGGTAAGATTAGCGGATCGTCAAATAAAAAAATTATACAGTGGAGATATACTATCTGCACATGTGATGTCATAACAAAAGTAAAAAAAGACGCTGACAATTAGTCAGCGTCTTCTTCTTCGTCTTCCTCAATTAGTTCGTTGTATACTTGTTCTACTTCTTTCCACTCTTGATCATCTTCGATGGGTACAAAGTCAAGGAAAGTGTCTCCCTCTTCTTCTTTCTCTTCGACTCGGAAGATGTATCCTTCCTCTGAAGTGCCATCTGCAGATACGAGTACTGCATAGAGGTTCGTGTTGACCTCAAAAGTTTCAGCAATGATAAACTCGTGTTCATTGCCTTCTTCATCTTCCAGAATCACTATATCATCTTGATCGTGCTCGTGATCGTGATCATGATGATCGTGGTTGTGATCGTGGTTATGGTCATGATTATGGTCATGATCGTTTGCCAAGTGTGAGATCCCTCTTTTCAAGGCGTTTCTTTGCAAATATGCGTGTTCATCATAGCATTTGCTATATCAAGTGGTCAAATTAGACATTCATCACGCTGTTTGCCACGATTTGCGAGACAGTTTGAAGCAGCGCTTGAACTTGTTCCTGGGACTTTTGGAAATTTTGTACTTCCGGGATGGTGTCAAGCTCTTGAAGTGTCTTATCTACGGCTTCTTGATTACCATTCATTGCTTTGAGTTGGTCGAGTTTTTCTTTTGCAACAGGATGTTGCAAAAGCGACTGTTCTGCCGTTTTAAAGTCCACGACCTCTTCAGTTTGGGCTAACAGTGCCCCCAGTTCGGTGGCACGCTTTAAAATGTCATTGCGTAGTTCCAATTTTATCTCTCCTTTTTGTGTACTGTCCTACTTTTTATAGTGGCCATGAAGCTCATTATACTGCTGAAATGGTCTGTCTTTCAGATTATCTATTCCATCAGCTAATATCCCTATGAACACAGCAAGTATTAGCATGGTAATTTTCATGACCGGTGTTCCCACTAAAAACCCGGTAAATCCAAACAAAAAAACCAGCGTAAACAGGGTGTACCTTAGGGGTCTGTTCATCGCGTTCACTCCTCACAGTAAGTTCCACAATATTATAACAGACACATTCGTGACAGAATAATGGCTTTTAGTCTCTTCATGAACGTCTTGTGGTAATATAACGATACATCATATTTTAAAGGAGGGAAAGTCATGGTTTTGGGTACGATTGCGGCAATGCTTGCTGGCATTGCGATGCTCTATGTTTGTAGCACAATTACAGAGGAAAACGTGAATAAGGCTCTAGAAAAGCAATCAAGAGCAATTCGCGCGTAGGGTATATAAATGGAACGAACTAATCCATTGATACAATTTAAGAATGCAGAACATTGTGCGTTCTTTTTTGAGGACAATCAGCTTTTGCTCGTGCGTTTTGAACGTGAGGATCATTGGCTTTGGTTTTTGATTAATGACGACAAGGAAGATGGTTTGGTACTGGAGTACCCCGGCAAATTGTATGAGGAACAAGTGCAGGATAAAGTGGAGGCTGTGTTTTTTGTGGAACTCACTGAATCGGGTGGGTCATCGCAAAAATTAGCACTAGGTGCCATGTTCATGGTGGGCGATGAGTGGTATGGTGCCTATTACCCTCGGGGGCAAGCAGCACGTACGTTGTATTTTTTGCGTGTCTTAGGGGAAGGGCCAGAAGCGACGCTCGAAGCAGTGGAGGCGGAACAAGAACACAGTCGGGTCGCAGCCGCATTTACCGAAAGGTATCAAGGGATGTTGACTTTTGATTCCTGATCAATGGAATGCGACCCTGTGCGTTTACAAATTGGTGGATAAAAACAACGAAAGTTCGCTCGCTTCTTCTTGGCTAACTTGAAATGCTGTTTGAATGTACTCTGCCTCTTCTGCCTCTTGTGCACTTAAAATGGCAGATCGGCCTGTCTGAAGGCAGCACACTATTTTTTTGCCAAAGAAATTATTTGTGGTGATGATGGCTAAGTCAAAACGACTGTGATCTCCCACAAATCCAATAAAACGAGCGGGTGCAACTTCAGTCTCGTCATACATGATGTCTAATGTAATGTCCATACTATCGCTCCTGTGTGTTAAGATCCGCAAATGAGTGACGAAGAATCTTTCGCTTCTAACGTCCTTAATTGCTGTGTCCATCGTAAAAAAGCTGCTTGGTCGCGGTGATCAAGTGCATCATCAATTTGGCGGCGGATATTTTCTGCTGTTTGCAGTTTGTCAGCAATTTCTTCAATGAGATCGCTGACATGTTGGGGCACCGGTAGATTGGGCAAGTTAATGAATAAGTATAAGGTTTCTTGCTGAGTAAAGAAACCCCGCAAGGCGTTTATTATCTCAGCCGGTTGGGAGAACTTTTGTGCCACATTGTTTTGAGGGAGTCGCGCTATCATGCCATGTCGACCAATGATGAGCAGAGGAACCTTTTCAATGACAAAGGAGACAAACTCTACTCGATCGACGTGTTTTTCAAGCAGTTCCAGCACACGATCTGCCCCATGGGGTAAGATTTTAATGTGGAGTTCGGTAAGTTTTGCTTGATTAATCATCGATTGAGCCCCCTTAAAAATGAACTTTTTTAGAATAATTCTTAATTTTATGATACGAACTTTCTGACTTTTCGGCAACCCCATACAAGAAATTGTTTTTGTGTTTACAGCTTGACAATGAGCGTGCTACGATAACTTTACCAAAATTATTATTGTGAGGTGATCTTTCGTTGAAAAAAGCGTTAATACTAACGGATGTGCAGGAAGATTTCTTGCGTAACCAACTTGATTATATTGAAATGATAGCACAAAGGTATTTAAATGATCATGGCAAGGAATATGATCTCGTCATTTTGACTTTGTGGCGTCATAGTGATAACAAGGGCAAGAACCCCTTATTGCTAAAGTTTGACGGAGCGAAAGTAATTGAAAAAACCACTTACAGTGCCATCACTCCAGAAGTGGAGAAATTACTCAAAGACAATGGCATTAAAGAAGTTCATGTGGGCGGCGTCGACGCTGAGGCCACTATCCTCGCCACCATGTTTGCTCTGGTAGACAAGGGCTTTGAAGTAAAAATCATGGAACGAGTGATTGCATCTGCGCACGGTATGAACACCTCTTCCATGGGAATTGCCCGTGTGATTGTCGGCAATGAAAACGTGGTTGATTATGGAACACAAAGAGTCTGGGTCTAAGCAGTTTGTGTAACAGGTTATGTCATGATGTGCCTTCTCTCTCATTGCTCACATCCTACTTGGATACAGGCATAGGGAGAGGGCGTTTTATATTTGATTGCCATGTGCTATGATAGCATATTGAGAACTACCAAGGAGGGTGAAAAAATGAGTATCGTGCCTACCGTTATTGAACAAACGAGCCGTGGAGAGAGAGCGTATGATTTATACTCTCGACTTTTAAAAGACCGCATCGTTTTTTTGGGAACAGAAATTGATGACGAAGTGGCCAATTCGGTCGTAGCGCAATTGCTGTTTTTGGCATCAGAAGACCCTGATAAAGATATTTTTCTATACATAAACAGTCCAGGTGGTTCGGTATCAGCGGGACTAGCGATTTATGACACGATGAATATTATTAAACCTGATGTAGCGACGATTTGTGTGGGACTTGCCGCATCAATGGGGGCGTTGCTTTTAACTGGCGGCACCAAAGGTAAACGCAGCGCATTGCCAAATAGTGAGGTCATGATCCATCAACCACTAGGGGGACGTCAGGGGCAGGCTGAAGACTTGAAGATTGCCGCTGAGCACATATTGAAGACCAGGGACAGACTGAATAGGATTCTATCTGAACAGACAGGAAAGTCCTTAGAAGTGATCGAGGTGGATACCGAAAGAGATCACTTTATGACGGCGGATGAAGCAAAGAATTATGGCTTAATCGATCAAGTGCTGTTTCCATGATGGAACGGGCGATACCTTTTTCACTGTATATGCAGGATGCATTATACGGGCAAGACGGCTATTACATGGGAAGTCGTAATCGATTTGGTAAAGACGGAGACTTTTATACTAGCGCCCAAGTATCACCTATTTTCGGTGAACTATGGGCGCATTTTGTCATGCAGGTGACGACGGGAGAACGGTATAACATAGTGGAGATGGGTGTAGGTGACGGTGACTTTGCTGCTAGTTTGCTTGCCGAGTTGATCCGCGTCGGCGATAAGCCCATCGATTATGCCGGGATTGAACTGTCGCCATTGGGTCGCGCACGTACGACTGACAAGTTGCAGCAGGTACTTGCAAATGGCTCACGTGTTGCCGTGTGTGCGCAGGTCTATACGAACATAGAGGAAGTATTGATCGATCATCCTGCTACTTTCCAAGGTGGTTTTGTGTTTGCCAATGAGTGGTTGGATGCCATCCCGTGTGAACGATTGCGTATCACTGCAGATGGGGCGGTAGAAAGATTATGGGTGACGACGCAAACAAATAGTGCTGTCAGCGAGTGGAAAGTAACCGAAGAACCTGCGTTGCTTGAATATGCAAAACAATGGATAGTGCCGCTTTTGTTGGAGAATGATGTGGCGCAGATTGTAACAGAAGTGTCGCTACAAAGTCATCATGCGGTGACTCAAGTCATTGATCAATTGTCACCGTCATGGATGGCGTTGGTGGATTATGGAGGGCATACCGCTGACGTGGTGGGACAGGATCGCCCACAAGGTTCCTTGCGCGCCTACAGGGAGCATCAATTGATAGAGGATTTTCTCAATCATAAAGGTCAAGTGGATCTTACGTATGATGTGGATTTTAGTCCGATCATGTCATTACTAGAGCAGATGGGATACCGAAATGAATTAAAAAAACAAGGCATATTTCTAATGACTCAACCATTTTTCGAACAAGTGGTGAATGCTCGCTCGGTCTTTGATTCACGTGTGTTTCAAACCATTAAAACGCTCGTATTACCTGGAGGAATGGGAGAACGGTTTTTTGTGCTTATTGCGGAAAGGAGACAGGATTAGTAGTGTACGGTCGTTTAGCTGTCATTTTATTTGTAGCAGCAGCCTTTTTTATCCTATTGGGATTGCTTAGATTTCATTGGATTTAAAAAAATAGTGTTTGCTCTCCTCTTTGTGCATATATATTGGCGTATAGACCCCAATGCAGGGGGAGGCGAGAATTATTCGGTAATGAGACAAGATGCATGGACCCATGAAGATGACACCATATTAGCGGACACGACACTTCGGCACATTCAAGAGGGAAGTACACAATTGGCCGCATTCGCAGAAATAGCAAAAAAATTAAATCGTACACCTGCCGCTTGTGGTTACAGGTGGAACGCCAGTATTCGCAGGCAGCACCTTGAGGACATTAGCCACGCAAAACAAATGCGTAAAGAGCGGCGTGAAGAGTTGGGGGAAAGTGACCTTGAGCCTGCGGGTCCCCCTTTGCAATTACCATCTTCATTCACATGGGGGGAAGTTCTCAGATTTCTTAGAAGTAAACGCCGAGAGTTTCAGACGCTGCAGATACGGATCAAACAATTACAACGGGAAGTGGAGTTTGCTAACCAAGAAACAGATCGGTTAAGCCAAGAAAAGCAGGGGCTAGAGCAACAAATTATCAAATTGGCAGATGAGTATAAGGCAATCAGCGATGATTATCACGCGCTCTTAGGAATCGTCGAACGAGCCCGAGAACGAGGACTCGGCATGCCGCAAGACATCTAAAACGTAACAGGCGGTCACCCTTATGTGGTAACCGCCTGCTTTATATTATTTCGTTAATTGTGCATAATACTCTGCTACTTGATCCCAGTTCACAACATTCCACCACGCGCCGATATAATCTGCACGTTTGTTTTGATACTTGAGATAGTACGCGTGCTCCCACACGTCGAGGCCAAGAATAGGGGTCAACCCATCAGAGCAAGGGGTATCTTGATTAGCAGAGCTAAGTACACTTATTTTACCTGTTGCATCTCCTGCCAACCATGCCCATCCACTACCAAAGCGAGTGGCTGCTGCTTTACCGAATTGATCTTTGAAGGAGTCAAAACTGCCAAATGAAGTCTCAATGGCCTTGGCTAAATCGCCTGTTGGCGTGCCGCCGCCTTTAGGGCTCATCACTGTCCAAAATAAGTTGTGGTTTGCAAAGCCGCCACCGTTATTGCGAACAGCAGTGCGAATTGCTTCAGGGACGTCGTTCAAATGACGCAAAATATCCTCAATTGATTTTGCTTGCCAATCCGGATAGTTCTCTAGCGCTGCATTTACGTTGTTCGTATAAGCCACATGGTGTCCGTCATGGTGAACAGTCATGGTTTTCGCGTCGATATAAGGTTCAAGTGCGTCTACTGCGTAAGGAAGTGCTGGAGTTTGAAATGCCATCTTTGTTTCCTCTCTTTCTTTTCTTGTAATAATTACATTATAGCACAAATAAATTTTGTGTGCTTAAAAATAGGGCTACTCGTCAATTTGTTTTACAGTATTACCGGGTGGAATCCAAATATACGGATTTTCACCCCGATCACGAGAAGCATTATACTTGACTGGCTGGAATCCCAAACGAATAAAAAATGGATGAGATTGTCTCCTGACATTTACTTTGATCGGTTGATTCAGCGATTTTGCGAATTCAACAAGTGCCGTGCCATAACCTCGTCCCTTGTACCCAGTGAGCACTTCTAGTTTCCATAATTCATAATGGTCACTGGCCGGGGAAAAATAACGGTCGTATTTGGCACTAATAAAATAGAGGCTCATTCTGGCCACTAGTTTGCCGTCTTCATAAATTCCATAAAACGGGCTATCAACACTGTTTTCAATCATATTTTCATTCAATTCTTCAAGCATCGATAACTCTTCAAGGCCCGTTTCTCGAAAACGCTTAAATTCTTCTAAGGTGCTAAAGTTGACGTGAAGTCTAGCTACTGTTGCCATGCATTTGATTCCTCCCTCGTATCCAATTAATGATTATTATACACTTCTCACACGCATTTCCGTAGCGTTCGATGAGATTCTGCTGTTGCCGTACATAAAATGTTAAAAAAAACGCCAATTTATCCAAATAGGATGGTGATGAGTGGCTTGCAACTGCGATGGATTGGCGCCATGGTCTTGATCATTGGATCGTTATTTACAACGGGTTGCTTTGATCGTACAGAGTTAGAGGAACAGGCGTTTTTAATTATTATTGGGTTTGATAATCCACGCCCTGATGTCTATACCGTCATCGCAAGAATGGCCATTCCCAGCAAACTTTCTGGCACTAGTGGCCAAGGTGGTGGCGCATCAGGCGGCGGTGATTTTGACCAAGGGACGCCGATCGTCGCTGCCCAAGGGAGAACCATTCATGAGGCACTATCACTCATGAATATGGGGATCGAACGAAAAATCAACCTTTCCCATTTGAGTGCCATCATTTTCAGTGAAAAAACCGCCAAAAATGGATTGTTGCCTTATTTGCGCACGCTCTCAAGATATCGTGAATTTCGCAGGAATCATTATTTATTTATTAGCCATGGGAATCTGCGAAAATTAATGAAAGCACAAAAACCGCTTATGGAATCCTCCGCCACGCGTTATATGGAAGATTTGCATCTTCTTAGTGGTAGCCTTGGTTATGCGCCTAGCATCCAAGTCGAACAATATTTGAATGCGCTGTATTCTCCTGCGATTGATCCCATTTTGCCAGTGCTAAGCGTGAATTCCGAGAAGACTGAGCATAAAGACACAAAATTACATTTCAAGCCTGGGCACATCGATCGATCAGGTGGAAATCCCGTAGAGTGTGTAGGTACGGCGCTTTTTCATCATGACAAAATGGTTGGTATGCTTGATGGGATGGATACGCGGTTTTTGCAACTGCTAAATGGCACAATCAAACAAATTGAAATGGCCATTCCCTCTCCATTTCAGAAGAATGTATATCTATCCGTAGGAATTCGTCTTAGCAAACCACTAAAAAAATCTTTTGTTTTGCAGGGGACGCACCGTTCGATCACGATCCGACAGAATATAGAAGCCGAATTGTTGGGTGATCAAGGAACCATTTCCTATGTAAATGAACAAAATCGCGCTATTGTGGAACAAACGATTAGTAATTTTGTAGAAAATCATGAAAATCGATTAATTTATAAATTGTTGCACAAAACAAAGACAGCGCCATTTAATTTTATAGAGGAAGCACGTGCGAATTTCTCCACCTACCCAGCTTACGCAGCTTTTCCATGGGGATCAACACTTGCTAAAATTCCCGTGCGATGTGATGTCTCCGTGGTGATGAGAAGGCTTGGGTCGCAACTCAATGCCCCCATCTCGCCATAGTCAAATCAGATTACAAGACCGCCATTAGGGCTGATGATTTGACCTGTCATAAATGATGATCTAGGACTTACCAAAAACAGCACGGCTGAGGCCACGTCGTCAGGAGTACCTAAACGGCCCACAGGCGTTTCAGCGCTGATTTGCTTTAAGTCATCCGCTGTCAGGTCACTTAGCATGTCGGTTTCAATTGCGCCCGGTGCCACTGCATTCACCGTAATGCCTGAGGACCCCAGTTCTTTTGCAAGTGCCTTGGTAAGCGCGATCAGGCCACCTTTTGAAGCGGAATAGGCGACTTCAAATGATCCCCCAGATATGCCCCAAATTGAACTGATGTTGACAATGCGGCCATAGTGT
>DAIELO010000169.1 GCA_027341705.1 Caryophanales bacterium | reverse complement strand
AAAATGCTTGCTTTGTCATGGATACATCGGAATGGATCATTTCTCGAAGAACATAAAAAATCATAGCTTCGTATCGCTATACTTACCGCATCAATTGCCCTGGATAATAAGTTGATTTTATTCATTTTAGCACATCCGCCATCAAAGTTATACCATAAAAAGGTATTCACTTTGATTGTTGGGGCAATTTTCAAATGTCAAGGGTTTTTGTGTATTTTTAAAAGAATATTTTCTCTGCGCTACAAGGTGGATTTTTATGGTTGCTTAGATTGACGACATTGGATGGCAATGAATTCAATTTGGTAATCGGGGAAACGGATGGTCATGGTCGATGGTTCGATTGGGAATTATGAACAGAATAACGAGGAGCGATTAGCCTTGACTTGGATAAGGGAACATTCGAGGTGTACGATGCCAAAAATGATAAAGATTGATCGCCCAAAGATTTCACCTGGCTTAGAAGCAGTAAACTGGCATGATGTTTTTCGTGAGGACGAGCCTGAGCTTGTCAACTGTTCGATTGCAAATGCTCAGTTGGAGAATCGGTCAGTGGAGCGGCTGATTATATCCAAAGTGATTTTGAAAAATGTATCTTTAGCGAACAGCACTTTGATGAACATAGATGCTACCGATGTGATTTTCGACAATTGTAATCTGTCTAATGCACGTTTAGGTCGAGGGAATATATATAGAGCAGAGTTTAGGAACTGTAAATTGGTGGGACTAGATTTATCTGAATCGACTTTGGGAAATGTTCTCTTTGAGAATTGTGACTTGAACATGAGTGATTATGCGGAATCCAGGTTAAAACAGGTGAATTTTGAAGAGTCTTTGTTGAGAGGTTCCAATTTTGTCCACACTATGTTCCATAAAATCAGTCTAAATCGCTGCGACCTCAATGATGCAGATTTTACACATACCTCACTCGAAGGGATTGATATCAGTACTTGTACCTTCGAGAAAATCCACGTGTCGTTAGGAAACTTGGTGGGATGCGAAGTGTCTCCGAGTCAAGCCATTGCGTTCGCCACATTATTTGGACTTAAAGTCAAAGAGTAATAGGTTCTCTTGCCTTGAAGAAAATATGATAGGCTAGCAGTGCAACTGAATTTGCGTGAGAAGGGGAAAGGGTAACGAATGAACCAATCTTTAGCTTATACCAGACACCAAGGACAACGACTCTTTAGCAAGGTGCCTGAAATTACAATTTACTTTTGGATCGTCAAGTTGTTAACGACGGCCATGGGTGAAGCAACATCAGATTATTTGGTCTATCACATGAACCCGTATATTGCGGTCGGGTTGGGAGCCATCGGGTTTGTCATCGCGTTAATTTTGCAATTTGCGGTGCGTAAATACGTATCGTGGGTGTATTGGCTGCTGGTGGTCATGGTGGCGATTTTTGGGACGATGGTGGCGGATGTGACACACATCGTATTAGGTGTGCCTTATTATTTATCGACCATCACCTTTGCGATGGTGTTGACGGTGGTGTTTATTACTTGGAGCAAGGTTGAAAAGACGTTATCCATTCACAGCATCTTTACCCGTCGCCGTGAAGTGTTTTATTGGGCGACAGTACTGGCCACCTTTGCAATGGGGACTGCCACAGGAGATATGACGGCGATGACGTTGCACCTGGGATATCTTGCCTCTGGAGTTTTGTTTGCGGTGTTGTTTTTACTACCTGCCGTCGGTTATTTTGTGTTTCGTCTCAATGGCATTTTCGCTTTTTGGTTTGCCTATGTGATGACTCGACCGCTTGGGGCATCTTTTGCAGACTGGTTTAGTAAGCCGCCTAGTATCAGCGGTCTTGGCTATGGCGATGGATTGGTAAGCGGCGTGTTAGTGGTATTCATTGTGATTTTGGTGGGCTATCTGACGGTGAGCCGTAAGGACATGCCTGGCGAGTCTATCGCAGTAAAGGGGACGAGCACGGTTATCCCATCTGACAGCTAGATTCTAGCTACTTCTAAAGGCATCTGTTATTTGACATACTGATATTATCGATGATGAAGTACAGGAGTTAATATGAAATCCCCCTCAGGCAAGGTGAAGTTTTTTGACGCTGAGGGGGGAACTAATAGATTATTGTTATTTTTTCTTTTTCAACACAAAGTATAAGGCGACAGCAATAACCACAACGGCTAATATAACATAGCGAATAACATGGTGATGGGGCATGTACACACTCCTTTCCTAAAAGTTATCAATGATCACTATACAATGTTTTTGATAGAGTTGGTAATCCACTTTTGGATTGCTGAAAATGTAAATTAGCATTTTGAGTCAATGACGAACTGGTAATTGAAGAGGGCGGGTTGGGATTTGCGAATACCCATATTTCTCTCATGTCGTGTATTGATGCATGAAAAACTAATTTCATAACAAAGGATGAGCGATTGTGTACAAAAAAGCGATAGTATCAAAAATTGATATAAATTTTGAAAATGGCTTAAGTGGAAAGTTCGGCGATTTGGGAAAACCGGATTTTCAGAAGGCGCTTCAACAACATGAATCCTATGTACGGACCTTAATTCAGTGTGGGCTCGATGTACACATTTTAGAGGCGAACGCAGAATATCCTGATTCTACTTTCGTTGAAGATGTCGCGATTGTGACAGATCACTTTGCGGTATTGACGAACCCCGAACCTGCGAGCAGGAAGGGTGAAATTGCGAGAATGGAGGAAGTCCTAAAGGGCTACTTTTCTCAAATTGAACACATCGAGGCACCAAGTACGCTTGAAGGCGGCGATGTGCTTCAAATCGAAAATACATTTTACATTGGCATTTCAGAGCGCACCAGCCAGAATGGCGCTCTTCAATTATCGAAGATATTGGATCGCTATGGGTATCAATCTGTCTTATTACCAATCAGCCAATCGTTTCATTTGAAAGGGCTTGTGTCAGATCTAGGGGATCATTATATTACGTTGGCCGGTGAACTTATCGATAATCCGGCTTTTGACCATTACCATAAAATTATTGTGGATCCAGATGAGGCATACGCTTGCAATGTGCTGCGAATTAATGGGAATGTGTTGATCCCCAAAGGGTATGAAAAGACAAGACGGAAAATAATAGACGCTGGATTTCGGGTGATTGAATTGGAGATGTCAGAGTTTCAAAAACAGGATGGGAGTTTGACCTGCTTATCGCTTAAATTTTAGACATATAAAAATCTTGATGAGGCGCAGCAGTA
>DAIELO010000168.1 GCA_027341705.1 Caryophanales bacterium | reverse complement strand
CGCTTTGGTGACGTGGCTACACGCTACGTGTATCAAGATGGACAAGGTGAAATTGGTATTATTTCATCGATTACACAACCTTTTTGCCAAAGTTGTACAAGAGTGCGTCTCTCTGCAGATGGTCAACTTTTCAAGTGCCTTTTTGCTGCAGAGGGGGTTGATCTCCGACATCTTTTGCGTAACGGAGCAACAGATGAAACGCTTATCGAAAAAATTGCCAGTGTATGGTCAATGCGTGATGATCGATACTCAGAACTTCGCTCTACACAGACAGCACAAAAAACAAAAGTGGAAATGTCACATATTGGCGGATGATATCCTTCCTACGGTAGTCAGCCACTGTTCTGAGGGTACTAAAAAAGGGTTCTGGCGATTGCCAGAACCCTTTTTTAAATTTACGATTATTGATTGTAAACGCTAAATGCGCCCTTCATCCAACCATTAGTTGACATTGCGCCAGTCCAACCGCTAGAGCCGGATCCGCATGCGCCCATACATTGCCAATTGTAGTTGCCTGCTTTACCAGTGTTGAACTGTGCCACTACGGTGACATATGCTTCTTTTCCGGTTTTTGGCGGAATCGGAATGTTGAGATTTAGGCTTGACACAGTAATCGTGTGCGCCACATTGTTTTTATTGAATCCGGTGACTTTTTTGCCGTCAACAAGTTCATATCCACCGACGGTGCCTTTTACCTTGTAGTTATCACCCATGATCGGTGCAGGCCCATCATCATAACTGTGAATGATAAGTTCAATCCTGCTGTTTGCTGGAACAGAAAAGTTAGCTGGTGTAAATTCTGGCCATCCTTTTTTGCCATCTTGTTTACCAGTATATACGGTAGTCATAATGACGGTAGGATACTTGATTGATGTAGCTGATACGTGTTTTGCCACACTGTGCGCGCTGACGGTCATACCGGCACCCATCATGCCTAACAACATACCAGAAGAAAGTACAGATAGTGCTAATTTGTTCATTTTCATTTAATAATCCTCCTCGTTATATTTTTTTGAAGTATTTATCCCTCTATAATATTACGCTAGTTTTACAAATACAAAAGGTTCTTATGAATGAATCCGACTAGTACAAATGGATGATATTGGCCTGATTCTTTTGTACTATTTCACAATAAAAGGCAATAAGGAGCCGCACCCACTCCTCATCGCCTTTTCAAATCTACGCATCCCCACAGTACACTTTAGCCTTTTACAAAGTGGCCGTAGCCGACCAATCATGTACACTAGACTCTTCTAGAAATTTCTCCGCGTCCAGCGCGGCCTTACATCCTGAACCAGCCGCAGTCACCGCTTGACGATAGCGAGAGTCCATCACATCCCCACAAGCGAAAATCCCCTTTACACTGGTGGCCGTCGTCAAGCCATCAGTGACAATATAGCCCATTTTATCTGTTTGCAATTGTCCCTGTAAAAATTCAGTATTAGGCACATGACCAATAGAAATAAAGATCCCATCCGTTTCGATCATCTGTTTGTCACCTGTCGCGTTGTCAATCACTTCGAGCGCACTCACTTTATTCCCCTGTGCGTGTACCTCGAAAGGCGTGACATCGAGTAGCCATTTAATTTTCGGGTTTTCTCTGGCTCGTTCTTGCATAAACTTCGACGCCCGCAATGTGGCACGGCGATGAACGATCGTCACTTCGCTGGCGAATTTTGTAAGAAATGTGGCTTCCGCCATCGCTGAATCTCCACCACCTAATACCAAAATGCGCTTATTGCGAAAGAAAAAGCCATCACACGTTGCACATGTGGATACCCCTTTGCCAATAAGTTCTGATTCACCAGCAATGCCCAGCAGCCTTGCCGATGCACCTGTAGAAATAATTAATGCATCCGCCTCATACTCATCTTCCTCATTCACTGTCACATGAAAAGGCCGTTTGCTGACATCAATTGAAGTAACCCATCCTATCTCAAATTGTGCGCCAAACCTTTCCGCCTGTTTGCGCATACTATTCATGAGCTCAGGACCCATTATCCCATCCTCAAACCCAGGGAAGTTTTCCACTTCTGTAGTCAGCGTGAGTTGCCCTCCAGGCTCATTGCCTTCAATCACGAGCGGTTCCAAATTGGCCCGAGCGGCATAGATTGCAGATGTCAATCCTGCAGGTCCTGTCCCTAAAATCATTAAACGCACATGCTTGGTCGTCATCTTCATCATCCTTAATTATAATAGTCGTTTTTTTCATAGTATATCCATTCAGAGGAATTCAGCAAGCGATTTATAAATCTGCTATACTGTGTGATGAAACAGGGGTAATCAATAAGGGGGAGTTACATTGCAAAAAGATCTCCGGAATCGTTCGATAGGACAAATGCTGGATAGCATCTATCATCAGTATCGGAGATACTTCCCGCAACTATTTGCGATAAGTCTTTTTTTTGAGTTGCCACAACTCATTCTCAGCACACTGATTCAAACACATACTACGAAATCATTAAATTGGCAACTGTTAAGCCAAGGCCAAGTAGGAATGGGACATTTTCTTACTCAATTGCAGTCTTACTCAACTGCAAGCGGTGGACTATTTATTGCTTTTCTAAGCTTAATCGTTACGCTACTCAATCTAAACGTGTTCACCCCACTACTTAACGGTGGATATTATTCTTTGGCCAATGAGACATTAGTCAAAAACTCATCAAGTTCCCCAGTGAAAATGTCAGCAAGTTTGCTAATACAGAAGGCGCGAAAACGCTGGCCTGCTTTCGTGTCCACAACTTGGCTATTAATTGGCCTGTCCTTTGCGGGGATGCTATTGCTCGTGCTCGTCGCTTTACTGCTATCACTTATCAATGGGCTAGCCTTAGCATCCGTTTTATTGTATCTCGCTGCTCTTGTCGCCATGTTGTGGATCGTCACTAGACTAGCTTTTACATTTGCTGTAGTCGTCGTCGAAGAACAGCGTAACTGGAGCGCCATCAAACGTTCATGGCAACTGACAGCCAACCGTTTTTGGTCTTTATTCACTTTTCTCGCAATTAGTCAACTGGTCCTGTCTTTTGCCGATATGGGCTTTACTTCACTGATCTCACCGTTTCCAGGCTTCTGGCTACAAACATTCCTAGGATGGATTTTCACCATCATCATTCAGCCTCTTTACGCACTGGTGCTTATCACTTTGTTTTGGGAATTTCGCGAGTACAAGGACCGTTAGTCAATCAAGAAATCCATAATCGCACCATC
>DAIELO010000167.1 GCA_027341705.1 Caryophanales bacterium | reverse complement strand
AGAGCAGTTATTCGAAAACAAATCACAATTGATTACATTGCCAAGAAGATTGGGAAACAAGTGGCGCGGTTATCAACTTTTACAACAAGATCCTTCTCTGCGTGCATTTTTACCAAAAACTATCATGATGAAAACAGCAAGGGATATCTATCCCTACTTGGAGAAGATGCCTGATCTTTATATTAAACCAGTGTTGGGATCTCAAGGTAGTCGTGTGATGAGAATTCAAAAAGCAGCAGATGTTTTTTTATTAGCTGCAAGCCAGACAGGGGTCATGCAATTTTCGCATCAGGACTCGACAGAACTCGTCCAAGAAGTGAATGAACGTCTTTTGGGACAGGCGGCAGTTGTGCAGGAAACGATCCCTTTAATGCACACGCTGGCAGGCGAACCGATTGACTTGCGCTATCTTGTGCAGGTCGTACCAGGTCAAGATCGTCCCTACGTGTTGCCGATTGCGCGTGTCGGTAAAAAAAAGAGTGTCACTACTAATCTTCACACGGGTGGTCGGGCTTTTTCCTGCAAAGAGATGGCAAAATATTTGCCTGCCGATCAAGTTCAGACATGGCAGCGTGGAGTTGATCGAGGAAAAATATTAGCGCGTAAAGTGTTTCGATCATTTCAAAAGGAATATCCGCTACTGTCTGAGCTTGGTATCGACATTGCGATGAATGAAGCGGGACGTGTATATTGGTTGGAAATTAATCCGTGTCCCGGTAGACGAATGGTGAGGGCAGTATCTCCCGATTGGCGAATGATGTCCCTCTTGCGTATGGTGGATTATGCGAAGTATCTTGTAACTCGCACTAGTTGACAAGGGGCGTTCATCAATGACATCTGATCCGCTTTCACGTCCAGCGATTGGTATCATGGCACACGTCAAGTTTGAAAATGGTGAATTTAAGGGTCAACAGGGCGCGCTTTTGTATCAATACTTACGGATTGCCCACAAAGACAATTTATTTGCTTGTGTGTTTGACCCTGCAGAAGTAGATCCAAGCAAGGATACGTTAGATGGCTATGTGCTCATGCAATCAAGTGACGAAGTGAATAGCAAAATTATTAAAATCCCCTTGCAATTGCCAAAGGTCGTGTACGATCAGGTGTTGTCCAGAAAGTATGAGACAGCCAAGCGGATTTCAGTCAATCGTTATTACTTGCGCAAACACGCTGCCATATTTAATGATGGGTATTTTAATAAGTGGCAGATGTATGAGTGGTTGGGCAATGTGAATGCAATTGTTCCTCATGTACCGAAATCAGGAAAGTACACATTGCAAAATTTAAAAGAATTTTGTTCAACATTTCCAGTGGTTTTTGTTAAACCCATTCATGGCAGCTTGGGTAGAGGAATTATCAAGCTAATTCACCGGGATGAAGGATGGCATTCTATGATTCGTCTTAAAACGGTAAAAAAAGAGATGCAGTTCACACACGACTGTGTAGAAGTGTATGATCATTTTTCTGCACGCACAGCAAAAACACCTTATCTACTTCAAGAAGGTATTCCTTTGCTTGAGTTGGATAATCGCCCACTCGATATTCGGGTTCTGGTGCAAAAGAATGAAAAAGGTGAATGGAAAAGAACGAAGACGTATATACGGTTGGCCGCAAAAGGTGAATTTGTTTCCAATTTGTCTACGGGTGGTGAGGCCTTTGCGATCAGTTTGCTCAAAAATGAAATGTCACTTTTCTCGTATCAGCAAATGCGTAAGCAACTACAGTTTCTTGTAAAAAAATTACCAGAATTAATTGAAGAAAAAGCAAAAAGAACACTTGGTGAACTGGGAATGGATTTTGGTGTGGACGATGCAGGACAGGTTTACATTTTGGAAATCAATTCAAAGCCTCGTAAAAACATCGAGACCACCCGCGGGTCAGCGCAATTGGTGGAGCGAGCGTTAGAGCGGCCACTGCTCTATGCGATGCGACTGAATGAAAACACTAATCGCAAATACAGATCAGGCGTTTAGGAGGAGAGAGAGCCATGCGATTTTTTCTCTTACACAGTGGGCAGGCATCGGCCTCTCGACTGGCAAAACGTGTAAATGGATTGGTGCTAGCTCAAGACGTAAAAGGAATCACAGCGGATGATCGTGTCATTCGTTTTGGTAACACAGAAGATCTAGATTTGGGCTGGACTGTCAACCGTAGAGATGCACTCCTGAGTGCAGATTCTCGACGCACGTTGCTCAAGTCTTTGCGTAGGGCAGGAGTAGCTTGTCCTCGCAGTCGTAGTGCAGAAGAAGATACAGAGTCAAAAATGCATTTGCTTCGTCATTATCGTGTGCCAGTTTTTGATTTGAAGGCGCTGAGCTGTTTTCGTACGGAAAGCAAAGCGGTGTGGTTAAGCAAGCGGATCAATCAGATTACCGATGCATTTTTTGAAGTGCCATGTGAACTGGACGACGAAACGAAAAAAGTGACTCAACTGGCCGTTCGTGCCGTTCATGCACTAGGTTTGGAATTCGGATTGGTTAGTATTGGCGTGCTATCCAAATCGCGACAAGTGGTACTTGATGTGGCGGCTACTCCAGTGCTCAAAGGGCGCACGCTGGAATTATATGCAGACGCCATTTCAGACTGGATGGCTCAAGAAGAAAAGAATCTGCGACCTGATTATGACCATTTGTGGATGGGCGCAGATCTTGAATTTATGCTCCGTTCTAGACAAGGGAAAATGGTGATGGCCTCTCGCTATTTTCCACAACAAGGTGTGGTGGGTTGTGATGATCGTACACTTGCTGGAGACCGTACTCGTCGACCGCTCGCAGAAATTCGACCGGAGCCTGCAACAACGCCAGAAAATTTGCTTGCTAATGTGAAAAAAGCGCTTAAAAAAGCGCACCAATTTGCCAAACATTCTTCTTCTGAGTGGCTGGCAGGAAGTGCTCCTTTTACTCGTTATCCGATCGGGGGTCACCTGCACTTTAGTGGTGTTGCCATGTCCGCCCGATTGATTAACCTTCTTGACGTGTATTTGGGGTTGCCGCTGATGCTAATTGAAGACCCAGAAACGGCAAATAGAAGAAGGCCGAAATATGGATTTTTAGGTGACATAAGAAAAAAAGAACATGGTGGATTTGAATACCGGACACCGGCTAGTTTCTTGGTAGATCCGCAAATCACATACGCAGTTTTTGCGCTCGCTGATACGATAGTACGTCACCATCATGAATTGCCATATTTACCACTACATCGCCAAGATTACGCGCGAGCTTTTTATCGAAGTGAT
>DAIELO010000166.1 GCA_027341705.1 Caryophanales bacterium | reverse complement strand
CACGGTGGGAAATCTGATCGGGACTAGGTAACACCTAGGAAGAGGGAAACACGAAGCGGACATAGGAAGAGGCAACTTTTCCGTTCTCCGATTTGGCTCCTTTTCGGTGGTGCGAGAGCAGCCTCCAAGCGGATGAATCCTATAATACCGCGGACTCGTAAGAGTCGAAAAAATCTATCGAGATGATCATAGGTTTTTTGAACCAGGAGTTAAAATGTCAAACCGAGAAGTATATACTGGGAAGCGTGGTATTGCGAAGATTTTACTTGCGATTGGAGCGGTTACGCTCAGTCCGCATCAGTTATTCACTTGGACATCGGGAATTAAGTCTCCTATTTATTGCGACAATCGTCTCATTTTGTCTTCTCCTATTGCTAGAACGGCAGTGGTGAATGCGTTTGAAGAATTTGCCCGAAGTGAGATTGCTGGAGTGGAGGGCATTGCAGGTACCGCGACAGCGGGAATTCCACACGCGGCACTGTTGGCTGATCGATTAGGGCTTCCCATGGTGTACGTGCGTTCTAGTGCGAAGTCACATGGCAAACAGAATCAGGTGGAAGGCCGGATCTTAAATGGGCAGCGTCTACTGGTGATCGAAGATACGATCTCGACAGGGGGCAGCGTGTTGAACGCGGTCGATGCGTTGCGGGAGATGGGTGCGATTGTGCCACAAGTGATGAGTGTCTTTACGTATGGTTTTAGCGAGTCAGAACAGGCAATGACCGCGGCAGACGTGAAACTATTTGCGTTGACAGATTACCCTACATTGGTTGCAGAGGCACAGGTGCTGGGCTTCATTAAGGCCGAGGAAGCAGACTTGCTTACCCAGTTTTATCAAGATCCAAGGTCATTTGGTCAATAATACACACTAATAGGGAGTATTGTGATGTCCTCCTACACCTATGACGAGACCGTAGCCAATGAAAAGATCAGCATTAGAAACGGTAGTTTTGCTATTGTTGGTCTTAACATTGTCAGTAGCTTTGCGCCGTTATTTCTTTTGCGGGCATTGCATGCTAACGCTGAAGAAGTGGCGTTGTATAATGCGCTACCGGCACTGATGACGATTCTCGCCACATTTCTTGGGGCTATTTGGATGAATTATGTGGCGAGCAAAAAATGGTTTTGCATTTACGCGACTACGGGGGCGAGGATTTTTTATGGGTTCATTGCATTGAGCCCATTTTTCTTTCATTTCCCCTTGATTGCGATCGTAGTCATTTTGCTGATCGCTTTGATGAATGTTCCTCAAGCTTTTGGCAATTTGGCATGGCAATCGCTGATTGGTGATATGATACCAGAAGAGCGCAGAGCAAATTTTTTTGGTAAACGCAATCGTATTATCACGTTGTTTGGTATGCTGGCCACGTTGATACCTGGTCTAATTCTTGAACGATTTCCAGCGCAGAGCATTCCTCCTTATCAGTTTTTTTTCTTTATTACTGTCATCACTTCCGTTTTTGAAGTGTATTACTTAGTTCGACATATTGAACATGTGGAGATTCGCTCACTTCGTAAACGCGCCACTCACCTTCGTCCTCAAGATTTTTTTAGCATGTTTAAAAATCGTTTATACATGAAGTTCCTAATTGGATCTAGCATCTTTAATTTGGGCTGGCAAATGGCTTGGCCACTATTTAATTTGTACCAAATTAATATTTCTGGAGCAACGGCGATCTGGATGAGTTTATTTACGGTGGCAAGCCAGCTTTCACAAATTCTCACATTTTCTCTATGGAGTCGTCTTTCTTTGCGAGTTGGGAATGCGGTCACATTGGCGATTGCTTGCTTTGGCATGGCAATTACGCCCATTTTAACGATATTGTCAACGGGGATGGTCTACCTTACTTTGGTCAATTTTTTGACGGGTGCATTTGTCGGGGGCACCAATTTGTTGTTGCTGAATTACTTGCTAGAGGTGTCACCGCAAGCACAGCGAACAGAATACATCGCACACTACAACATTTTATTGGGATTTATCGGGTTTATCGCGCCTCAGATTGGCGTGTCGTTACTACCACTTTTGCACTTGGACAGCACGATGGTGCTGTCCACAGTCGTGCGAATTATTGGTGGTGCCTATTTTTTGTGGGTGGCTAAAAAATGGATTTTTCATCAACACACGCCGTCTCTGGAGGCTTAAATGTGGGTGTGTGCCTCGTCCCCCACTGTTAGTCGCAGTTGATCCGCAAAACGGTGCAAAATGAGCGGTAAATCCTCTTGCCAAGCACCCCACGTGTGATCTCCTTTGCGAAGTGTAAGGTTGACGTGACAGCCACTCCCAAGTAAGGCAGTCTCATATTTTTTCGTATCCTGAATGTAATCGTGAGTATGCCCATTTTTTAGCAATCCCGTATGTTCCTCATCGCCAACAAAGAGATTGGCTTCACAGCCGATCATAGTTGACTTTGTGAGTTGATGTAATTTTTTTTCTTGTGCATCTGGTAAATACGGAGACTGCATGGCGAGATAGCGAAACCGTTTAGGATAGGCGGTGGCCAAGGAAAACGCCATTGATGCACCGAGTGAGGAGCCTAACAGCCCACGAGCAGGGCCAAATGGAATCAACGAATACATGGACTCAAGCTTTCTCACGAGACCCCTTGCAATCGCATGCAGGTGCCTTTCATGGCGTGCGCCTTCCGGGTGATAAATTGCCTCTCGCAACGCAGCCGTGACTGGCAAAAGTGCGATTAGAAATGGTAACTTATCGCCAAATTCATGTTCGATTTGACTTTGCAGACGTCCATTTGATAGGTAATCGAGTCCATCAAACACATACAAAATTCCGTATTTATACAAATGAGAATACTGAGCTGGTACAAATACGCGTGCTGCCAGCGTATCTCTTGTTTCGTCTTCTAGATAGGGTACGGTGATCAATTGACCTGCAGCCATTTGTGTCACACCTTTCTTTTAATGTGGTGAATTTTTCATTATTATTTGAATTAGCGCCTCATCCATGGGCACCATTAACGTTCGTTGGCCTGTAAACAGCACAAATCCTGGTTTCGCATGATTGGGCTTCCATAAATCTTTGACAGGCACTACATCGACGGGAACCTTTGCCGATTCCTTTAATTTGCTAAAATAAGCGGCAACCAGCGCAGCTTCATAAAGCGTTACTTCACTTGGTGCCGTACTGCGCAAAATCACGTGTGATCCCGGGGCATCTTTGACGTGTAGCCAAATATCCGATTTTTTTGCAATCTTGAACGTCAGGTGGTCGTTTTCTTTGTTGTTTC
>DAIELO010000165.1 GCA_027341705.1 Caryophanales bacterium | reverse complement strand
TCACCTGACGGATCGCTTTCTGCATATCCTAGATCTTGTGCCTCGCGCAGTACGTCTTCATAGTTGGCACCGCTCTCCGTCATTTTGGTAAGGATGTAATTGGTGGTTCCATTGATTATCCCCTTGAGATCGGTAATCTCATTGGCAGTAAGTGACTCTTTAAGTGGGCGAATGAGGGGGATGGCACCACCAACCGCTGCTTCGTAAAGGAAATCTAACTTTTCTTGTTCTGCCACTTCCATGATTTCTGCGCCGTGTAGTGCAATCAGGTCTTTGTTTGCGGTGATCACGTGTTTGCCCGCACGGAGCGCCGCAAGAATCATCGTTTTGGCAGGTTCAATTCCGCCCATGGTTTCAATGACCACTTTAATCTCATCATTGTCCAAGATGTCCTTGGCTTGGTGAGTCAACCGTTCATTCAAGAATTCTACATTGCGCTTTTTATCAAGATCTCGCACCAAGACATCTGTGATTACCGGATGGAAGCCCGTCATGGCTGCTATCTTATCCGCCCGCATACGAATCAGTTCTACTACGCCTCCGCCAACTGTGCCACAGCCGAGTAGCCCAATCTTTAATTCCATTTTTACACACTCCTTTTTATGAAAAAAATTACCCTTGACCTACGATGTTCACCTGCTCAACACCGAAAAGTGTGCGCAAATGGTCTAATGCCTCATCTAATTCCATTTTCATATTTCTCGTTTCCGTAGAAATGATGACGGTGGCTTTGCCTTGTAGTGGGAGCGATTGATTAATGGTCAAGATGTTGGCACCACTGGCTGCCAAACGATTTAATACGTCAGACAGTACACCGCGTTCATGCAAGAGTGTGAAGGCCATTGTCACAATTTGATTATCTATAGCCGAATAGATGGGCTTAATTGCCTCTCTATACTTATAATAAGCACTTCGTGATATGCCAATCCTTTTCACCGCTTCAAGCACACTGAGGTGAGGTTGCTGATTTAATAGCTCCATCACCGCAATGGTGCGCTGCATGACTTCAGGCAAATGAGAACGCCGAACAAGGTAATACGGATCTTCGGACATCGACAGTATCCTCTCTCCCTGCGTTTTTAGCGAGCGCACAACACGCATTGTGTCTACTTTGTGCGAACAACTGTATTTGTATTAAGGACATTATACATATGATGTGGTAGACTTGCAAACAAGACTTGCAAACTAAATTGACCTGACACAAAATTCAATATATAATGATTAAATAATTTCTTGTGCGTCAGGAGGGTGTCTAGGGTTCCGCCGCTTATGCGGGTAAGGTCCGAGCGACACCGCACCAAGGAAATTGGTGTACACCTTGAGGAAAAAAGCCTCGCGGTAAGTTCTGGCTAGCGTGCATGCACGCGAGTCTGAATACTGCGAGGCTATCCTTTTACGTAAATTTATTACACATCGAGACAGGAGTGATCGGATGAAGACCGAAGACAGGCTGATTTACCTCAACGGTCAACTTGTGCCCAAGGACAAAGCTGTCGTCTCCGTATTTGACCACGGTTTTTTGTATGGAGATGGAATTTTTGAGGGAATTCGTATCTATGATGGTGTAGTATTTCGCCTTGATGAACACTTGGAGAGGCTTTATGATTCGGCTAAATCTATTCTCCTTCATATTCCACTAGAATTTGAAGAAATGGCCAAAGCAGTGCTAGATACGGTGCGTGCGAATCAGTTGCAAAACGGGTATATTCGGCTCGTCATTTCCAGAGGTGCTGGGGATCTTGGTTTGGATCCTCGCAGTTGTGCCACTCCCAACATCATTATCATTGCCGATGAAATCCAACTTTTCCCGTCTGAATTTTATGAGAACGGCCTTCGCATTGTGACAGTAGCGACGACAAGAAATAGTCCCAATGCGCTGAATCCGCAAATTAAGTCGCTTAATTACTTAAATAGCATATTGGTCAAAATGGAAGCTATTAATGCAGGTGTGCTAGAGGCACTGACCGTCAATGCGCAAGGGTACGTGTGCGAAGGTTCTGGCGATAATGTGTTCATTGTAAAAAAAGGTAAGGTATACACACCACCTGTGTATTTGGGCGCATTAGATGGCATTACAAGGCATACAATCATTGATATTTGTGCAGAATTGAATATTCCACTCTTGGAAACTCCTTTTACAAGACATGATGTATATATCGCTGATGAGTGTTTTCTCACGGGTACAGCTGCGGAACTTATTCCGGTAGTTGAGGTAGATGCGCGGATCATTGGAAGTGGCAAACCAGGGGCTGTGACACAACGTTTGTTAACAGCATTTCGAGAGGTCGCAAAAATGCAGGGACGAAGGATTTAACAAAAAATTTAATCTTTTTTCTCATTTCGCAGTAGAAATGTGATAGTGTTTTCTTAAACTAATAGGTAATTACTGTACGTAGTATGTTGTTGTAATTTTCACATAGAGACAAGAGAGCGGGAAGAGGAGAGAAAAAAATGAACCAGTTCATTAAAGAGACAGATACTGTCCATGCTGGTGTGAGTGCAACAGAGACGGAGCAGGTTGATGGGAAAGCTACCCCGCCAACGGTGAAAACTGGTGCTGACTTGCTGTGCTCGCTTTTACTAGAGTCCGGGGTTGACGTGATCTTCGGTTATCCTGGAGGGGCGGTTCTGCCGATTTATGATTCACTGTACGATTCTTCTATCCGCCATATTCTCACCAAACATGAGCAAGGAGCCGTTCACGCCGCAGAAGGTTATGCCAGAGTGACTGGCAAAACAGGTGTGGTGCTGGTCACATCGGGTCCTGGTGCGACCAATTTGGTGACAGGGATTGCTGATGCGTACATGGACTCCACCCCATTGGTGGTGCTCACAGGTCAGGTGACCATGGATAGTATCGGCAGGGATGCATTCCAAGAGGCAGATATAATGGGCATTACAATGCCAGTGACGAAACACAATTACCAAATTCGTGATGTCAACGATTTGCCACAAGTGATTGCAGATGCTTTTCATATTGCCAATTCCGGGAGACCGGGGCCGGTGCTGATTGATTTGCCGAAAAACATCACTGCGGGAGCAGCCACCTACCAACCATTGCCAACGCCTAACGCGCGTGGGTATAAAATTCCTTCTGTGCCTTCCACAGTGCAAGTGGACGCGATCGTGGAGGCAATCAAGCAAGCGAAAAAACCGTTGCTTTACGTTGGCGGAGGGATCGTGTCTGCGGGAGCTGCAGATATATTGTGGCAATTTGCACATAAGACCCAGATTCCAGTAGTGGCTACACTGATGGGACT
>DAIELO010000164.1 GCA_027341705.1 Caryophanales bacterium | reverse complement strand
TGAAAATGAATCACAAAGCGCGGCACTCATCGCCCTTGGTTGTGACAATGGGCAAGGGTTTTGGATTGGAAGACCAATGCCCGCTGACAAAATTCCAGTTTGGGTGGCTAATGATTAAACAACGCATAATTTGACAAGGATATTAGGTATATCAGTCCAAATTCCGGGGGCCATCATGCTCAATAAATCCCGTCCGAAGTGGAGCAAAACAGTCAGTATCACTTGGAGTATAGGTATCCTCGCCGTAGGCATTTTGCTGGTCGTCGCCTTTTTCTACCTCGATAAAAACAATCAAATTTCAAACGCAATACATTCATGGGGTATATTAGGGGTTTTCTTGTCCGTTTTTCTCATGGCACTATTTTGCGTGATTCCCGTTCCCTCTGAATTCTTGATGATTATGAATATGAAAATTTTCGGCGTTTGGTTGGGCATTTTTTACACTTGGGTTGGTGCAATGATGGGGGCTGTAGCAGTATTTTTCATGGCTAGGTCGATCGGTTCCCGCATTTTACAAGCGTTTATTACTGAAAATCGCTTGCAGCAAGTAAATCGCTGGATTAAAAATCGCGGTGCAATGGGGCTACTTATTGTTCGGTTAATACCGTTACCGTTTATTGTCGTCAACTATTCAGCAGGTGTGATGGAGTCTGTAAGTCCTTGGGAATACATCTGGACCACTGCTATTGGCCTGCTTCCCTATGATCTCGGCGCAGCGCTAGTATTTTTGGGATTATCCACAAAATATATCTGGTGGTTGGCAATTGGAGGCTTTGCAGTGATAGCCATTTGGGTGGCAGGTTATATTTTCAATCGCACCGCCAATAAACTCAATCGTTGGGCACACTGATTTGCTTAAATTTAAGCATGCTCAATTTTAAGCCTAGTCCCTCGCCCAGCAGGTTCTGCAGGTTCAACAATCAGTCTCCTTTGCAGACGCTCCCGCAATTCTGGCACATGACTAATGACGCCGATCGCAATTTGTTCAAAATGAAGCTTCTCTAGTTCTGTCACCACAACGTCGAGCAAGTCCTGATCAAGTGTGCCAAACCCTTCATCGAGAAAGAAAAATTCAAGCGGATATTTACCCCGCAACTGAATATGCGCAGAGAGCGCGAGAGCTAGAGCCAGTGACGTGAGAAACGTCTCTCCTCCTGACAACGAGGACACTGGACGAGTAGCACCACCATTGTGCAAGTCACGCATCATAAACTCGCCTTCACCCACGATCTCTAAAGCATACCTACCCCGCGTCAACGACACTAGTCGTTCTGAAGCCTGTCTTGTCACACTGACCATTTGTTCCCTGGCCATAAACTCAACAAAACTATTCCCTCGTAAAATATCTTTTAAGATTTTTAGTTGGTTAACCCTTGCGTCCAATTGCCGTCTAGCCAGATTCAGCTCTTCCCATCGCGCGTGCTTCACCTGAATATCATCCCATCGCATCTGCGTCTGCGCGTGTATTGCCAATGCCTCTTGATGTTTATCATCCGCCAGTTTCAAATTTGCTTGCGCTAATTCCCACTGTTCATTATTAATCTTTTGCCCACTGAGTTGTTGTGCCAATTCATCGAGAATCGCTTGGTATTGTATCCCCTCATTATCATACTGTTGAATGCGATATTGAACCTCCACACGTTCATTCTCATTGATCCGCGCGTCTTTCACCTGTTCTATCGTTAAAAACTTCTCCTCTGCCAACACCTTTTCCAACTTTTCCACCGCTACTTGCTGATGGTTCTTTTCCAACGTCAATTCCGCCTCAGCCTGAACGCGATTTTCCGTTGCTTTTGACAGTATATGATTGGCATTCAGCTCCGCTGCTGTAGCCAACTCTAAATTGTGATGCAAGTTATCCAGAGACTGACGTATATTTTCCCTCACTTGTATAGCCGATTGATCTCCGATGAGTTGGCTCAGACGATGCTTATTAGTCTCGATCTCTCGCTCCAACCCCGCCCGTCTTACCGAAGCATCTCCTACCTCCCGTTCCGCCTGATGGGATACTAAACTGATTTCATTGACCTCCGCTTGCAACTGAAAAAGTCGCTCACGAAGCGCCGCCATTTGCTCTCGTTCGTTTGCTGCCAAACGATCCCATTCTTCTACACGATTCACCTGTTCCTGAACTAGTTGAACTCCGTTTTCTTCCACATCATCACATTGTATGCCAAATTCATTCATTCCCTTTTGCCACGCAACCAAAATTGTAGCTAGTTCACTTTGCGCTGTTTCTAATGCACTTCGTTGCCTATCTAACTCCTGATTAGTCACCTGCAATTTAGACTGTAAAGCGGTCAATTCCTGTTCTAGCAAACGTTCTGGTTCTTGCATGCCACTTAAGTTTTGTGTGATCTGCTCCATTTGTTCTTGCCACTTCATCTGTGCACTACGCAAGTCCGCAACAAATTTGCCCGCATCATCTATGGCACACGTCCATTGTTTACTACCCCACGATTCCACGTCACTATTGGCCACTGCTGCTGGAACATTTTGTTCCCATAATTGCTGACAACGCGCACGGTACACCGCCAACTCTTCGAGCCTTCGATTCACCTCATCCTTACTCTGATGCAGTGAGACTTCCCCTTTTGACAGTTCTGTTTTCCAATGTTCCGCAACCTCCCACGCTGACTCCTGACCCGCTCCCAACGAGCCATGCCGGTCGTCAGTCATCGTCGGTCTCAGGTGATCTGTAGCCCCGCACACAGGACAGGGCTCACCATCTTGTAGTTGGGCTGCTAATCGCTGCGCCCATTCTTGCTCAACCGATGCTAGATGAAGCCTCGCCTGTTCATACTGCGATTGCGAGTTGACCTGTGTCGCCAAAAGCACGGCAATCCGCTCATTGACTTGTTCCACCACACTCTCGATCTCGGCAAGCGTACGCACTTGCACGCTCAGTTCGACAAGCCACGTGTCTAAATCCGGTAAATGATACTGACCTGCTGGATTTACTAGCGATAATGCCTGTAAATCCTGCTCTAACGCTTGCTTTTTCTGCTTAAATGTCTCCATGTCCATCAATTTAAGCGTTATTTGTGATTGATCTTTTTGCATGCGCATCTGACGCCCGTTGACATCAGCAAGAATCATCTCATATGTATTTTTGGCCTGTTGCCACTTATTCGCCATCGCTTGCACGGTAAGTATTTGCCCACGCACGGACGGACTGATCGTATGAGCATCCAAAAGCGCTTGTGTATTAACAATGCGATTACTTAAATTCTGTTCTTCCTGAACTAATAATGCTTGCTGGTCTGTCGCCGTTTGATAACG
>DAIELO010000163.1 GCA_027341705.1 Caryophanales bacterium | reverse complement strand
AATTATTTGACAGACTCCCTGCGGCAATGAATAATGCGGCTTACCAAATGTTGTTGATTGATGGCATTAGTAAGGCAGAAAAGCAAAAAGCGGCGATTCGTGGAGTGCGTGAGGCTGTCGGTGGCACTGCTAATTTATTGAAATTAGGCTTAAAGGGTTGGAGGGCGATGAACGGATGAGTGACATAGCTGAAAAGCTGTATACAATCCGCTATAAGGTGGATGAAAATTCACACTTGATAATCAAAGACCAAGATGTCTGCCTCCATTGTGAGACGAAAGAATGTCAATTCTTTTGCCCTGCTGAAGTGTATCAGTGGCATGATGAAGAGAAAATGACATCAGTGGCCTTTGAGAATTGTGTCGAATGTGGTACTTGTCGTATTGGATGCCCGTATTACAACATTGATTGGGTATATCCTAAGGGCGGTTATGGTATTACGTATAAATTCGGTTGATTTTAATGGGACGTGTTATACTTGGGGCACTTAGGTGCCTCTTTTTTTTGTGAAGAATTTACGATACATGTTATATTGAAGGTGGGAATGTTTTGACTACGAGTGAACCGTTTCGTTCTGTGCGTTTTCAGGAAGATAAAATTATACTTCTTGACCAAACGCGATTGCCTGAAGAATTAGTGTACATTGATTTGAAAACGCTTCACGACGTCTTTCATGCGATTCGCACCATGAAGGTTCGGGGAGCACCAGCGATTGGTATTGCTGCAGCGTATGGACTGTATCTGGGTATGCTTGTTGCGGTAAACAATGAGTCAATAGATGATTGGGATACGACAATAGATGATAATGTTCACTATTTAATGACTGCTAGGCCGACGGCTGTGAATCTAGAATGGGCATTGCGGCGTTTGCAACGTCGGTCGGAAAATAGTAAAGGGGCATCTCGTGCAGAACAATTATTAGTATTACTTGATGAAGCGCAGCAAATTGATCGCGAAGATGAACTTGCTAATCGTGTGATTGGGGAGCAATTGGCGTCATTTATTGAGGATGGCATGGGGATATTAACCCACTGTAATGCAGGAGCGCTCGCGACTAGTCGTTATGGGACAGCGTTATCTGGTTTTTATATTGCAAAAGAGCGTGGCATTGATTTTAAGGTATTTGCGGATGAGACACGCCCTGTCCTTCAGGGGGCACGCTTAACTGCATGGGAGTTACAACAAGCAGGAATTGATGTGACGTTAATTTGTGACAATATGGCAGCAACGGTGATGAGCCAAGGCAAGGTACAAGCTATCATGGTGGGGGCAGACCGGATTGCTGCCAACGGAGATACTGCAAATAAAATTGGTACTTTTAGTGTAGCGGTATTAGCCAAACATTTTGGTATCCCTGTGTACGTGGCAGCGCCAACATCGACTGTGGATTTGGGAATTGAACATGGTCAGCAAATACCTATTGAAGAACGAGCTGCAGAGGAGATCACAAATTTTAATGGCCGCAAGATTGCACCTGAGCATATTGCGGTTTATAACCCGGCGTTCGATGTTACACCGTACGAATTGATTACTGCGATTGTTACAGAACGAGGAACATTTTATCCGCCGGTCGATTTGCGAACCGTGCTACTGAATTAACAGGAGGTTGTCACTTGTCAAGGCAAATTTCTTCGTCTTTATTGCGTCCAGGAATGCGACTTGGAAGAACTCTATTCGATGAGCATGGGCGAGTTCTGTTGTCCAAAGGTGTGGAAATTCGCGAAGGGTTTATTGTGAAAATCCAAAAGGATTTTGCTGTAGTTTATATTGATGATGAAATGTCTGAAGGTATTGAAATCCATGAGGCGGTGCCAATCGAATTGCGTCTAGAAACTCAATCGATTCTTTCAGTACAGTGGGAGATGTGGCATAACAACGTCTCGCTTGATAAGGTATCGATTGACCGTGAAATTGCAAAATTACTGCGAAATCAAATGAAACAATTGCTATTTATTCTTCAAGGAACGACCATTCTACAGGAGGATTTGTCTACTGTAGCTAGTTATGATAACCAGACTTATGTTCATTCTATCAACGTAGCCATCTACGCATTAATTATTGGGGTTAGTTTGGGTTTGTCAGAAAGCATGCTGATCGATTTAGGATTAGGTGCGATGCTACACGATATAGGGAAAATATGGGTCCCTGTAGATGTGCTAAATAAACCAGGTAAATTAACGACTGAGGAATATGAGCAAATAAAAAAGCATGCTGAATTAGGCCACGATGTGTTGGTGAAGCAACATGAGCTGTCTTATTTGGTGGCACACTGTGCGTATCAACATCATGAGCGGTTAAATGGTACTGGTTATCCAAGAGGACTTGTTGGGGATGACATTCACCTGTTTGGCAAAATTATTGCTGTGGCAGACGTGTATGATGCAATGGTGATGCATCGTCCTTATCGCAGAGGAATGTTGCCTGCAGATGTGATGGAGTATCTGTACAGTCGCGTGGATACGGAATATGATTTAAATATGGTAGCTTTATTTAGTAAAAAAGTATCGATGTATCCGATCGGCACAGAGGTGAAGTTGAGCGATGGCCGAGCGGCAATTGTTAAAGACACGAATCCTAATTTTCCCGGCAGGCCGATTGTACGCGTTATTCTAAATGAACGCGGCGAAGCTATTACCCCTGAAGACGTCAATTTGATTGAACACTTGTATATCACGATTGTGAATGCACACGATGGTGCGATTATGGATTTCTTGATTGATTAACGGTCTTTGTACTCGCGAAAGTCCCAAAACAAATTGATGAGTACAAGTGCGTAAAGCGGCTGAATGATGATGGTGAAAATCCAACCTAGAAAGGTTTGTAACCAGAAGCCTGGAAACGGGGAGATAAGTGAAGTAAAGCCCATATCAGCAAAAGAAAGGATCAGTTGACTAAGCGCAAGAAAAGTGAATAAATACCAAAAACGATTGGCTGTCAGTTGCCATGAACGTTTGATGGCGTTCCAGTTACGCTGTTCTTCGACGACGACTACGGCAAATGTAAAAGACAGTCTAGTGACGATCCACAACATGGCTATGAGAGCAGCGAGATACAATAAAACGGATGCTAATGCTAGCCCATTGATCAGTGATAGCAGTAAAGCGACGAGCCCGAGTAAGAGCATTCCTGCAAAGGATAGACCAATTAACAGCCAAATTGTGGACACAAAAGCGGGCCAGCGTTTTCGCGCTTTTTGTATTAGCAAACTTGCAGTCATTTTTACTGGGGAACTAGGTGAGTCTTTGGTCAATGTCTCATTGGCCAAAGAATAATATCCACCGTTT
>DAIELO010000162.1 GCA_027341705.1 Caryophanales bacterium | reverse complement strand
AGGGCGAGAACCAAGTGCGGAAGAGATTGCTCAGGAAATGGATATGAGTCCAGAAAAAGTGCGCGAGATTCAAAAAATCGCTCAAGAACCAGTGTCGCTGGAAACGCCAATTGGAGAAGAAGATGACTCTCACTTGGGTGATTTTATTCCAGATGAAGACGCGCTGGCACCTGCTGATGCGGCTGCTTATGAACTTTTGAAAGAGCAGTTGGAAGATGTGCTTGATACACTTACCGAACGGGAAGAAAATGTGTTAAGGCTACGTTTCGGACTGGATGATGGCCGGACAAGAACGCTCGAAGAAGTGGGCAAGGTTTTTGGTGTGACACGGGAACGCATTCGCCAAATTGAGGCGAAAGCATTGCGCAAATTGCGTCATCCTAGCCGGAGTAAGCGACTTAAAGATTTTCTGGAATAGGGTATTCTTTGCAGCTGCGACCATGCAGCTGCTTTTTAAAACTTGCAGGGCGGGGCTCATTTTGAGATAATAAAAAATGCAAACGGTTTCAATTCAACACCGACCGACTGATCGGTCAAGTGTATATTAATAGAGTGGATGTGAGCTTATGGATTTTGAATTGACTAAAGAGCAGAAAATGATACGTGATATGGTAAGGGATTTTTCCGAAGGTGAAATTGCACCGAATGCGGTGGAAGTGGATCGCACAGGTGAATTTCCACTTTCTACGTTTCAGAAAATGGGTAAGCTTGGGTTGATGGGGCTTCCTATCAGTGAAGAGTATGGTGGCGCGGGAGCCGATACAGTGTCTTATGCGCTTGCTGTTGAAGAAGTGGGACGTGCATGTGGGAGTACGGGACTTAGTTATGCCGCACATACGTCACTCGGCTGTGGGCCGCTGTATTATTTTGGAACAGAAGCACAGAAGCAAAAATACCTGACTCCTCTTGCCACTGGGGAAGCATTGGGTTCATTCGGCCTAACGGAGCCTGGTGCCGGTTCGGATGCGGGTGGCACACAAACGAAGGCCAAGAAAGACGGCAATGAATACGTGATAAATGGCAGCAAATCGTATATCACTAATGCTGGATACGCCAAAACCATCGTCGTCACGGCAGCGTTGGGTGAAAAAAATGGGCGCAAGGTAATTGGCGCGCTGATTGTACCTACCGATACGCAAGGGTATACGGTAGTGCGTACCTACGACAAACTTGGCATGAGGGGAAGCAATACGGTAGAATTGGCTTTAGATGATGTGCGTGTGCCTGAAGAAAATGTACTTGGTGATCCAGATGCAGGATTTCGGCAATTTCTATATACATTAGATGGCGGTCGCATCAGTATTGCTGCACTATCGGTGGGAATAGCCCAAGCTGCGTATGAAGCAGCGTTAAAATATGCGCAGGAAAGAGTGCAGTTTGGCCATGCAATTTCTAAGTTTCAGGCCATTTCGTTTAAGCTCGCTGACATGGCCATGCAAATTGAACTTGCACGCTTGATGGTGTTAAAGGCGGCATGGCTAAAAGATCAGCATAAATCGTTTACTAAGGAATCGGCTATGGCTAAGTTGTTTGCCTCTGAAATTAGTATGAGAGCAGCTGATCAGGCCGTGCAAATACACGGTGGTGCTGGCTATGTAAAAGATTTTCCTGTGGAGCGCTATTTGAGGGATGCAAAATTATTGGAAATAGGCGAAGGTACTTCAGAAATTCAGCGACTGGTTATCGCAAGGCAAATTGGCTGTTAAAGGGGCAACGGTGTGATTACCAACCATGTTCATGAATTGCCTGTCCGACTAAATACTATTGTGCAATTAGTCACTCAGGCAGGTTGTGTGGCTGATATTGGTAGTGATCATGGGCAAGTTCCTTTAGCTCTTTTAGAGCAAGGCAGGGTCGAACGAGCCATCGCAGTAGAGGTGGCTCGTGGTCCTTTTGTAATGGCAGAAACTGCTTTTCGTAAGTCGCAATACCATGCACAACTAGAAGCTCGGTTTGGTGACGGATTATCACCCTTGCAAAAGGGAGAAGTACAAGGCATCGTCATCGCTGGCATGGGAGCAGGAACGATATGGCGCATCCTCACGGCTCCTTATGCACTCCAGTTATTATCGGATGATTTGCCGGAACTGATTGTTCAACCGATGGAGGAGACGGGTCTGATTCGTTTTTTTGCTAGACTGACTGGGTATCAAGTCAAGCAAGACGTATGGATTCAGGATCGAGGATTAATTTACAACTGTTTGCAGTTGCATCCTCCGGATCTTTTTGAGTTTACAGATTTTGACAAGGAATTGGCAATGTATAATCTGATGCCGTGGTCAGAAAGAATGGAATTGGAATATGGAATGGCGCTATACGACAGCCACGACATCATTTTTAATGAATATTTAACCATTCAAGTGCAAAAGACTAGGTATATTCTCTCTCAGATTGAACAATCTCAGTCAATGTCTGCGCAAGAACAAAGGATAAGACTCAATGATTATCTAGGAGTTTTAGAAAACATCAGGACGTCAAATCCATAAGATGGATTTGCTTGTGAACAGTAATGAAATGTACTATACTATAGTACTTGAGGAAGTAAGCTGGGTAATCGCTGGTGTAGTGCCGAAAGGTCGCACGAGAGGAAAGTCCGAGCTCTGTAGGGCAGGGTGCTGGGTAACGCCCAGTGGGAGTAATCCTAAGGAAAGTGCCACAGACATGAAGACCGCCGATGGCCATTTTTGGCACAGGCAAGGATGCAACGGTGCGGTAAGAGCGCACCAGCGGTGCGGTGACGCATCGGCTAGGTAAACCCCACCTGGAGCAAGACCGGATAGGAGTGCAATACGGCGGCCCGCCGTGCACTCGGGTAGGTCGCTGGAGCGGATTGGCAACAATCAGCCTAGATAGATGATTATCACCTCGAACGTGCGAGGCTGAATTAAGCCGTTATCAGCACATGAGGAACAAAACTCGGCTTACAGGCTTGCTTTCTTTAAATAAAAACCCTCGTAAGGCATTAGCCTTGCGAGGGTTTTTATTTGTAGTGCGCGCTTAAAGTTTGATCAGTGCCCCGCCCCAGATTAAGCCTGCTCCAAAGGCGACAAGTAGCAATGTGTCACCTTTTTTGATTTTTCCTGATTTCACATTTGCATCAATGGCAATTGGAATGGTGGCTGATGAATTATTGCCGACGTACTGAATGTTACTGATTACTTTTTCGTGTGGGAATTTCATGTTTTTCGCCACCGCATCAATGATTCGCTGGTTGGCTTGATGAGGAATCAAAAAATCCACTTGATCGGCGGAATAGCCACTCTTGTCTAATACTTCTCTCGCTGTTTCTGACATCACGCT
>DAIELO010000161.1 GCA_027341705.1 Caryophanales bacterium | reverse complement strand
GGAAACATTATTCACGGCAATTTAGGAATTTCCTACAGTTTGAATATGCCTGTGGCTCAGGCGATTGGCATTTACTTGCCAAACACGCTCATTCTAGCTATAACAGCAGAAGTGATTATTCTGGTTATTTCTATTCCGATTGGTCTCTATCAAGCCAATAAGGTCAATGGCAAATTTGATGTATCTACATCATTTGTCGCGATCTTATTGTACTCGATACCTGGTTTTGTATTTGCACTGCTGCTAATCTTTTTCTTCTCTTTTATGCTCAATTGGTTGCCTTCATCAGGGACAGTATCGCCGGGTATTGCTGGTTCTGGTTCGTTTGGCGATAGGGTGTCACATATTATCTTACCCGCATTGGCCTTAGCGCTTCCGAGTATGGCATATTATACACGGCTGACTCGTTCCAATACGCTCAGTATCATTATTGCTGATTTTGTTCGCACCGCACGAGCAAAAGGACTTAGAGGCCCAAGAGTGATGTTTACGCACGTCTTGCGCAATGCGATCATTCCGATTCTTACACAATTTGGGTTTGATATCGGCGGTTTATTTGGTGGTGCCGTTATTATCGAACAAATATTTACTTGGCCGGGAATGGGGGAACTTTCATTGAATGCCACTTTAAACAGGGATTATCCGCTAATTTTAGGCACCACTTTGCTGTTTGCCGTGACCGTGCTAATCGGTAATTTGATTGCTGATATCTTGTTAGCATTTGCCGATCCTAGAGTGAGGTATGATTAAGCAAGGTCAGCATAGAGGAGGATTATTGTGGATTCGCAAGTGACACAAGGCCAAGCTTTCAAGGCTCGTGTGAACGTCGTAAAAAGTAAGTCGCCATTTCGTCTCTCAGCGGAGCGTTTTTTTCATAATCCACTTGCGGTTGCGGGCTTAGTAATTTTGGTGTTAATTATTTTTGTAACCATATTTCCGCAACTCTTTTCGCACTATTCAGCGAGTACACCAGATATCATGAATACGGATTCACCGCCGTCATCACTGCATCCGCTGGGTACGGATAGTTCTGGATATGATAATTTGGCTCGATTGCTTTATGGTGGGAGAGTAGACTTGACGGTAGCGTTTGCTGCTGCTTTTATGACGATGATTATTGGTACGGTTTATGGTGGTATTTCAGGATTTTTCGGTGGATGGATTGATAATTTAATGATGCGCTTTGTGGACATCATGCTTAACTTTCCGTTTATTATCCTTGTGCTTGTGATGGAATCTATCTTTAATTTGGCTAGTGAATGGATGCTGGTGCTTGTGGTAGGCATTACGGCTTGGCCAGGACCCGCACGCCTTATTAGAGGGTTATTCTTGCAGCTTCGCGAGCAAGATTTCGTGGTCGGGGCAAGCACCATTGGTGCAGGACGATGGCGTATTATCATTCGTCACATGCTGCCTAATAGTATGAGCTTTATTATTGTTTTGGTTAGCTTTCAGGTAGCCGCGTATGTTGGATTGGATGCAGCTTTATCCTTCTTGGGCTTAGGTGTACCGATTAGCGTTCCTTCATGGGGAGGGATTTTGAACACAACAACGGATTATTTGACGATGAGAACAGAGCCTTATGCTTGGTTACCTCCTGCCATCATGATTATCTTAACCATTCTTTCAATTAACTTCATTGGTGACGGGTTAAGAGATGCATTTGATCCACAGTCGCAAGCGTAGTTTTGGAAATCAACGAGATCACTTATATATCATGTGATACTATTAGAAAGTGCCAAGCATTGCTGGGCACTTTACTTTTGACCAAATTTAGTTCTTTCTATCAGCAATATCTTAGTTGACATGAGCACAAAACTGTAATAAGTTATTAATAAATGAATGAATGGCCATTCGCAAAAGATGGGGGATGAGTTCTATCGCACAACGCAAGGATGCAGCTAAATACAAAGCCATACTTGATGCAGCAATTAAGGTAATGGCGCAAACAGGGTACCACGGAGCGCAAGTAGCGCGCATCGCGCGTGAGGCGGGAGTGGCAGATGGAACTGTATATCTTTATTTCAAAAATAAAGAGGACATTCTGATTTCCATCTTGCGGGAAACGATTGGCCAAATTGTGTTACTATCAAATTGGTTAGAAGGGGATCACCCAGAGCCGTTGATTGCGCTAAAAAAATTAATTGAAGCACATTTTACGACACTTGGTAGCAATCCTGAATTAGCACTTGTTTTGCAGGTTCACATTCGTCAGTCGGAAAAAGAGATTCGTCAGCAAGTGGCAGATATGATGCGTCCCTACCAGCAAACGCTTAGGCGTATTATCACATTAGGTCAGCAGACGGGTGTCTTTTTGCCTGCGGTGGATGCTCAGATTGCCCGTCGGATGATATTTGGAACGATTGACGAGACGGTCAACGCATGGATTTATACCGGAGCCAAATATGATTTGACCACGCTCATTGAACCAGTTTATGCAACGCTGTTGCATGGCATTGGTGCGTGATCATCAAGTGTAGGTATTAATATAAGTAAAGTAAAGGGGTGTTTTCGTGAACATTTTGGTTTGCATCAAACAAACTTTTGACACTGAGGCCAAAATCACTTTAGAAGATGGCAAAGTAAAAGAAGATGGGGTGCAATTTGTTTTAAATCCCTACGATGAATATGCAGTGGAAGAAGCCATTAAGCTTAAGGAAAGTCATGATGGTGTGGTGACTGTGATTACTGTTGGACCAGCACGCGCAGAAGAGGCGATTCGCACGGCCCTCGCGATGGGGGCAGATGAAGCCATCCACGTTGAAGATGAGGCGGCGTTTGGAGATGAATTTACGGCTTCAGAGGTGTTGGCAAAAGTCATTAAAGAACTGCCTTATGACCTGATACTGGCTGGGAACCAAGCGGTGGATGATGGCTCTGGCCAAGTGGCCATCAGGCTAGCAGAATTACTGGACATTCCTCATATTGCCACGGTTGTCAAAGTGGAAGTACAAGGTGACGAAGTGGTGGCACATCGCGATGCAGAAGGAGATACAGAAGTAATTGCCGCTAAAATGCCTGTATTACTTACTGCGCAGCAGGGGTTGAATGAGCCTCGCTATCCTTCTTTATTAGGTATTCGAAAAGCAAGTAAAAAGCCGATACAGAAGAAAACGCTTGCGGAGTTAGGATTTAGTCCTGTAGATGTTGCTGCACAGGTGACAGTAATGGAGACGTATCTTCCTCCTGCAAAAGCCGCTGGCCGCATTCTCGAAGGCGACACTGACACTCGTATCCAAGAGTTACTAAAAGAACTGAGACAGACGAAAAAGGTGCTTTAATTTTAATTGAAGGAGCGATTGGTTTGAGTA
>DAIELO010000160.1 GCA_027341705.1 Caryophanales bacterium | reverse complement strand
TACACATCAACCATGAACTAGAGGCACAGGGTATCCAAGCGATTGAAACAGACCTAGGCGAATATATTATTCAGTTGGCCAAAGAGACACCTTCACATATCATCATACCAGCCATCCATAAGACGAGAAAGCAGATTCAAGCGCTTTTTGAGGAAGCAGGTGGTGTTGGGCTCACTACCGAAACCAAAAATTTGACGGCTTTTGCTAGAAAAACGCTTCGCGCAGAATTTTTACAAGCAGATGTTGGCATCACAGGATGCAATTTTGCCATTGCACAAACGGGATCAATCGTGCTTTTTACCAATGAGGGGAATGGACGGATGGTCACAACGTTCCCAAAAACGCACATTGTGTTGATGGGAATGGAACGAATTTTACCGACGATCGCTGATTTGGAAGTCATGGCAACGTTGCTTCCGCGAAGTGCAACAGGACAAAAATTGACGGCATACATGACAGTTTTGACAGGGCCAAGGCGTGTAGATGAGCAGGATGGGGCAGAAGAAATGCACCTCATCATCGTGGATAACGGACGGTCTAAGCAATTGGGGGATCCGAAATTTCAAACGATCCTTCATTGTATACGTTGTGGCGCTTGCCTCAATGTGTGTCCCGTCTATCGTCATATTGGCGGTCATGCTTATGGCTCCGTCTATCCAGGGCCGATTGGAGCAGTGCTGACACCGCTGCTTGACGACACTGGGAAACATGCAGATTTGCCCTACGCTTCTAGCCTTTGCGGTGCCTGTTACGAGGCGTGCCCAGTAAAAATTCCGTTGCATGATTTATTGGTCTATTTACGCCAGCGTAACGTGGCGGCAGGTAAAGCAAAAGGACTAGAGCGTGCGGCATTTGCTGGTTATCGTCATGCATTTTCAAGTGCCAAGCGGTACCGATTCGTGCTGAAAATGGGACAAACTCTCCAAGGACTAATTACGGAGAATGGGCATTTTCGGGCTTCTTTTGCGCCGCTTCACGCATGGACGGATAGCCGTGATTTACCGGCACTACCTAACGAAACTTTTTGCGAACGTTTTGATAAGCGCACAAAGGGACAGGGTATAGTACCCTCATCACCGGAAGGAAGGTGAATATTTTTGGATGAAAATGTATTTTTTGAGCATCTATCGAAACGACTTGGGAATTCGCGTGATCATGCACCTTGGGTGCCATTTTTAGAGCGAGCACCTCAGCAAGTGGCTGACACAACGATTGCGAACCGAATAGATACACTGATTGCCGAACTGGATAAGTTAGGGGCGCGCGCGATTGTCGTTCATTCACTAGCAGATTTGCACCAAGAATTAGAAAAGCTCATTACGTCGGAGTGGCTGATGGAAATGATAACGTGGGATGCTACCACGCTGCAATCCTATGAAGTGGGGGACATTATCAGTAAAGCGAAACAGAGAGCCGCACTGCAAGTAAGAGATGCCACTGCACATGCCATGATCGTGGGGATTACAGCTTGTGACTATGCGATAGCCAACACAGGCAGCTTGGTCATTGTGTCAGGAGCGGGAAGAGGACGGGCGGCTAGTTTATTGCCTGATGTGCACATCGTGCTCATGAAAGCTGAACAAATTCGCAACAGCATGGGAGAAGTACTAACCGAATTGAATGCTGCGTATGCAGGGCAAGACTTGCCCAGTGCTATTCAATTCATTTCGGGGGCAAGTCGCTCTTCTGATATAGAAAATGATCTTAGTATTGGTGTGCATGGTCCCGGTGCTGTTATCGTTTTGATACTAGAATAAAATAGCTGGGTTAGATTTATTATTCAAATACACTTCAAGTGCCTGACGAACATGATCTAGGTGTGTTTCTGTAGCGATTTTTGCCAAGTGCGGATCTTGATCTTCCACCGCTAGAAAGATATCGAGGTGCTCCTTGTAAAGGTTTTGCGTTGAATTCTCTCCGCGATACAGCCAGAGAGTGCGCAGGTCGCGAATGGTGATATCCATAGTCTTTGAAATGGTGTCCATCATGCGCATCAAAAACACATTTTTGGATGCTTTCGCCAAGGCGTGATGAAACTGAATATCATAGTTGCGGCTCAATTCTTCGTTATTGGTCGCCATTCTCATGTGATCAATAATTTGGCGAAGTGCCAATAGGTCATTCGCATCCCTGTAGATGGCGGCAATTTCGGCACAACCGCCTTCGACGATGCGTCTGACTACTAACAACTGAAACAATTCTTGAGGATCTTCTCGCAATTGAAATGGAACGTCAGAAAACGTAGATTGTAGCGTATCTTGGATGAAGGTGCCTTCGCCTTGTTTCGCAATAATCAATCCTCTTGCCTTAAGCTGGCTTAATGCTTCGCGAATAGTGGATTTGCCGACTCCATATTGGATCGCTAGCTGATCAATGGTAGGAAGGCGATCGCCTGGTTTGAACGTTTTTTGCAAAATTCGATTCTCCAAGTCATCGGCGACGACTTCAAATGATTTGCGCAATAAACTCATAATGACTAAAACCCCTTGCTTATGTTGGAATGTATGTTTGGAGGCAGAAGACATGGAAAGTAACATTATTCAAGAGATACGATCAATTGCTGGACATGATCACGTTCATGATACAGAACAATATCTTTTTGCTTACTCTTATGATTCTACACCATTGTATCGTGCAATGCCTGATTTGGTTGTTCAACCAGCAAGTAAAGAAGAAATTGCTGCCATTGTGAAAGTGGCGAACAAGGAGCGTATTCCCATCGTCAGTAGGGGCTCAGGCACGAATCTATCAGGAGGAACGGTGCCGGTACAGGGGGGCATTGTGCTACATCTTAATCGCCTGAACCATTTGCAAGAAATTGACTCTGATAATCTTACCGCCACGTTTCAACCAGGATTAATCACGGCAGAATTGCATCGTCAAGTAGAAGCGGTGGGACTTTTTTATCCTCCAGATCCAGGCAGTATGCACATATCGACATTGGGTGGCAATGTTGCAGAGTGTGCAGGCGGAATGAGAGGTTTGAAATATGGTGTCACTAAAGATTATGTAATGGGCATAGAGGCAGTCCTTCCGACCGGTGACATCGTGCGTTTTGGCGGAAAAAATGCAAAAGACGTGGCAGGATATGATATTACTCGCTTGCTCGTTGGGTCTGAGGGCACGTTGGCCGTGATAACTGAAATTATTGCCAAATTATTGCCGCTACCAGAAGCCAAACAAACGTTAGTGGCGTATTTTCGCAACATGGTGGATGCGGCAAAAGCGGTTTCGATGGTGATTGCTGCAAAAATCATACCCGCCACCATGGAGTTTCTTGATCAAAAAACAATGAAGGTTGTCGAAGATTTTGCGCATATTAATTTGCCACTT
>DAIELO010000015.1 GCA_027341705.1 Caryophanales bacterium | reverse complement strand
ACGGAGCATGTCCATTTCTATGGATTCTATATTGGCAACTTCCCTGATTTAAAGGACGAGGAAGTGGACGAACTCTGCGCAATTCTAAACGCGGTGTGAGCACACAGTGACTACTGCCATCATTCTTGCGGGCGGTTTGGGCAAGCGACTTCGCAGTGCCGTACCGGACTTGCCGAAGCCCATGGCACCAATCGCTGGGCGACCGTTCCTCGAGCACCAGATTGACTATTGGATTGCCCAGGGGGTGGACCGTTTTGTGCTGTCCGTTGGCTATCGGAATGACGCCATCATTGATCACTTTGGCAACCGCTACAAGGACGCTGAGATTGATTATGTCATCGAGCAGAACCCCTTGGGTACTGGGGGGGGATTTCTGCTGGCAGCAAAAAAAATCGGAAACGATGATCCGTTTCTGCTTTTGAACGGGGATACTTATTTTGAAGTGGATTTGAAGGTTCTGACCGAATTCGCCCGGGCGAATGACACAGACTGGTGTTTTTCCTTATTCCGCACAAATGAAGCGGGAAGATACATGGGAATGGACATCTCGCCCCAAGGACAGATTGTGTCGCTCAAGTCAGGTACTGGTCGAGCAGAATGCTTGGCCAATGGAGGCGTATATTGGGTTAACCCGCGCGCCTTACCCTGTGAACGGTTTGCGCCTGACGACAAGACTTCTCTGGAAGAGGATATCTTCCCGGTCACCATGGCATCCGGTCAGCGCCTGTTTGGGATTGAATTTACCGGTATCTTTATCGATATCGGCGTGCCAGAAGACTACCATCGCGCTCCGGCGCTGCTTACGGAATAGAGATGGATAATTTTCGGATGTGGCGATGTGACGATGATTTATGAATATTTTTTACAATTGGACAACTAGAAAAGGAACGACAATGAGCCACAATATCCTCGTCACAGGTGGTGCCGGCTACCTTGGTTCTACCTTGGTTCCCGACCTGCTTGCCGCAGGCCATAAAGTGACTGTGCTTGACAACTTTATGTTCAAACAGGCCAGCCTGAATCACGTCTGTAATAACCCCAATTTTTCTGTTGTCAAGGGCGATATCCGTCTCGAAAGTGTGATGGCGCCGTTGCTGAAAAAAGCAGATGTCGTTATTCCGCTCGCCGCATTGGTTGGTGCTCCCCTATGCAACCTGGACCCTGTGGGCGCAACCACGATCAACCACGATGCTATTACGCTGATGATCAAGTTGTTGTCCAAGCAGCAAATCGTGCTCATGCCGACCACCAATAGCGCTTACGGCAGCGGAGATGAAAACAATTTTTGCACCGAAGAGTCGCCCCTGCGCCCCATTTCCCAGTACGCCATAGAAAAAGTGGGAATCGAAAAAGAATTGATGCAACGTGAGAATGCCATCAGCTTCCGTCTTGCAACCGTGTTTGGCATGTCGCCCCGGATGCGGATTGACCTGCTGGTAAACGACTTTACCTATCGTGCTGTCAACGACCGTTTCGTGGTGCTGTTCGAAAGTTATTTCAAACGAAACTACGTGCACGTGCGCGATGTCTCACGCGCATTCCAGCATGCTATTGTCAACTTCGAAAAAATGAAGGGGCAGATTTACAACGTTGGTCTTTCAGAAGCGAACGTGTCTAAGAAAGAGCTCTGCGAGACCATCCAGAAACAGGTTCCGGATTTTATCTTTATCGATGCCCCGGTAGGCAAGGACCCCGATCAGAGAAACTACATCGTTTCCAATGCCAAGATCGAGGCCACGGGTTACAAAACCTCAATGTCTCTTGATGCGGGTATTGCGGAATTGATCAAGGGATATACCATGATCAAGAACACTAGGTATGGCAATGTTTAATTAACTGTTTAAATAGTCTAACTCCACTTACCAGATGGTTATGGGGCTATCAAAGGGAATGATGAATAGGGAGGAAATGTGAGAGATTCTGAAATACATGAACTACAGGAGGAATTGGGGATTTTTGTAGCAGCACAAGACCTTGTTAATCTAGCCAAGGTCTCATCCGGGGCGGGTGTTATAAAAACTCGCACTCGAATTTATGTGGGTACGGTGACTGAAAGTGCTGGGAGCCTCGCCGAAGGGGAGCTTGGGCACGTAGAAATGATTTCCTATAACAAGACCGAAATCGATAATTCTATCGCACTAGATAAGATTCAGGATGCAAGCACTTTGGTGCCTTTGTTGAAGCAACGTATGGAACAAGAAACGCCGGTAAGAAAATGAAAACATCAACACCCATTCTAACGTCAGTTCAATTTTTTCGTAGGTTTTTCCAATATCACGACATGATTTTTGCATTGGCTGTTAGAGATTTACAAAGCAAATATATCGGTACGTTGGGTGGGGTTCTTTGGGCATTTATTCATCCCCTTGCGGTAGTTGTTGTCTTCTATTTTGTTTTCGCCGTTGGCTTTCGAGCGCATGGACCAAGCAGCACACCATTTATTCTATGGTTTGTGAGTGGTCTGGTTCCTTGGTTTCTTTTTAATGACACTCTACAGGCTATTACAAGATCTATTTCAGGCAATGCGCACTTGGTTAAAAAGACCATATTTCCAACTGAAGTCTTGCCATTAGTACATGTTATCTCCAGTCTTTTCCCACATCTTATTTTCATGCTCATATTGGTTGGAATGCTGATTTTCTACAACGTACCCTTATCAGTAGATCGCATCCTGGTCATATACTATTTTATGTGCACAGTCACGCTCTTACTTGGTTTAGGGTGGTTACTGTCTGCACTACAGGTTTTCTATAGAGATATTGCACAAGCCCTAACTATATTTCTTAACCTGTGGTTTTGGTCGACGCCTATTGTATGGTCGCAGGAGATTTTCCCTGTTCAGTACCGTGGTCTTCTGTCTTTCAACCCTATCTTCTATATTGTTGAAGGGTACCGAAACATGATGATTTATAAGATAACTGTATGGCCAAGTCTGCAAGAGACGGTTTTCTTTTGGATTATTAACCTGATTTTTCTTTTTTTGGGAATATACGTGTTTCGTCGACTAAAACCAGAATTTGCTGATGTTATATAGACGTTCATTTTTGCTAGGAGCGTTTGTAATGAATCCTGAAGTTGCCATTTCAGTGCGTAATTTATCTAAGAAATTCAGGTTATTTAACTCGGCTAAAGAACGTGTTGCCGAAGCATTGCATCCATTTAGAAAGCAATATCATCGCGAATTCTGGGCGCTGAAAGATGTTACTTTTGATATTTACCGAGGCGAGATTGTTGGAATACTTGGCAGAAATGGATCAGGTAAATCCACTCTTCTGCAGATTATTTGTGCCGTTATGCAGCCAACCGAAGGTGCGGTTGAAGTCACTGGCCGTATCTCTGCATTATTGGAGTTGGGTGCTGGCTTCAACCCGGAGTTTACCGGAAGGGAAAACGTTATTTTGAACGGCTCGATCATGGGAGTTCCTCGTCAAGAGATGTTGCGAAAACTTCCTGCCATAGAAGCATTCGCCGATATTGGTGATTTTTTTGATCAGCCTGTCAAAACTTATTCTTCCGGCATGTTCGTGCGCGTGGCGTTTGCCGCAGCTATTCACATTGATCCTGAAATTCTGGTTGTTGACGAGGCTCTCAGTGTTGGGGATTCAAAGTTCCAACATCGTTGTTTTCAGCGAATTCGCGAGTTTATGGAGCAGGGTAGAACCATCCTGGTTGTTTCTCATAGTACGGATACTTTATTGCGTATATGTCATCGAGGCATTGTTTTCGACGCAGGCACACTAAGCCATATAGGGCCCATTGCGGATGCAGTCAATCATTATCAAGATCTATTATTCGGGGGACTACCGAGTGTTATGACCCCCCCCCCCAGACCTGAGACAGTTTCTGAAGACAATCAGGTTGGTTATTCTGCTTCATTAATTGGTGCGCTATCTTATGATACCCGTGACAAGGTGCTGGAAAAGCCAAACTATAATTCACATGAAGTGCGCATTGGCAGTGGTGCCGCGACAATAATCGATTTCGATATGATTTCGCCCGATATCATCAATCCACATGAAATCCCGGTTCAATCAGAAATGGAACTCATTATCAAGATCAGGTTCAATGACGATCTCGCAAACACATCAGTTGGCTTTGCATTCGTCACGATTGATGGAATTTATGTCTTTGGAACGAACATGTTCATGATGCATGTCCCACTAATCAACGCAAAAACTGGCAGTTGTTACGCAGTGCGATTCAAATTTGTTTCTCGTCTGGCGGGTGGCGAATATTTTTTGAATATTGGTTGCAATCAGTTTATTGACGGAACCGACAGGTTTCTTGATGTTCGGCGATCAGTTGCCCGGATTAAGTTTGCCGACACGCCTGGCATTATCGGCTTTGTTGATCTCGATATAGTACATGAAGTAGTTGACCTCAATACTGCTCGAATTTGTTAGATTATGAGTCACGCTCCTACACTTGTGGTCGGTTATCCTCGTACGGGGTTTACTTTGCTCATCAGCGTAATTGCCGAGATTTCAAATTGCGCAAATAGTGTGAGGCATGGCCATCAAGGGATAAAAACATTTTGTGATACGGCGGGGATGCAAATCTCGAAGCATATTGAGCAAGTATTCCAGCGCCGGGGAATTTCCAATGATCTCCTTTATAACTATAACTTCAGACAAATGGTTGGAGGACCAAAGTGGTTGAAAGAAGACAGTAATGATACCGCCTGTTTTCGTAAATACATTGGGGTCAAAGGAAAAGGAGATTTTACCCTGATTACTTCGCACCCAAGGCAGGTTCTGGATTACTACGAAATCCTGCATTCCCACGTTTCTCCAAGCTGTTGGGCGGTGCATCCTGCCTATGCGGAACATCAACGATTTGCATCTGTCCGACATCCTGCAGGTACCTTGGCTTCTGCTTGTTTTTCACTTAATGCACTTGCGAGCGAATATATACAAAAGTTTGTTCCCCCAGAAAAAGACAACGACCTGCTTCGACAGAAGCTTGCACTCTATAAACTTTCTGATTTAAATTTTTTTGAAGCTTTGCTAAGCCCATTTAAGGCCTATTTAGAAGCGTTCACTTGTTGCTCGGATCAATACGTAACGATACGCTGGGAAGATTTGATTAAAAGCCCGACAGATACTATTTTAAAACTTGCTAATGAGATGGGAGTTTGTCTCGATCAGCCTCAGGTAACTGATATTTGGAGAAAAATTGATCATGTTAACCTTACCGGGGCCCATAAACACAATCTTCGCCAAGGACATGGTGTTGTAGATGGGTGGAAGCGTTGGCTCACAAATATCCACCTCGATATGATGCGGGATCACGGACTGGATGTTTTTACGAAAAAATGGGGATATGGATCAATTGAAAATTTAGATGAAGCCGCATACACGCCATTTCAGAAGAAACTGGTAAGTGCCATCAGCAACCATGAGATCATTCGGGAATACGATGATGAAGATTTATTCGGGTTCGCTTTCAATAAATCAAATCTAGATTGGGACCGGTTTTCATTCAAATGTTACGATTGGCGTACCCATACTCAGGTCGAACGTTCCACCTGTACAGATAATGATTTGGTGATGGAAGTGTGGGATGCTGCGGAAACTGCCTGCGAAAAAATAAATCGATCATTGGGGCATTTACTTGTTCATGCAGATGTGGCCGGCGGTATGAACCAGAAACGGCTTGTAGAGATGATGGCTGCGGATTTAGAACCGCTCTATCACAATCATGGCGCATTATCAACGTGGCAGGATACTATGTTAAATTCGCTGAATTGCGATGAAATTGCGCAAAATTTTGGGAGTGCATACTCTGTGTCCGACCAGCCTTTTTTTAGGCCCACAGAACCTATTTTATTGCAAAATATTGGTACAACGAATATTGTCAATTATTCTGGTAAATATTATGCACTACCACAGAGTTTTGGCCCAATCGACTTTCATAAGCAACCTGTTGATTCGATGTCGGGTGTGCTGGTGGAAAGGAATTTGGAAGATCTTTTAATCTCTTTGAAGAAAAATTCTATTTGATGAAAGAACTTTATTTTTCGGCACCAACTTCCGAAGCATTCCTCACGGTTTTGCGACCTTTGTGGTCCGATGAATCTATTGATTCTTACCTGATTGGCCATAATGAATTGGCAGAGGAACTTGCGGAAGTGGCTATCCTGCAAGAGGTTTTTGTACGGCGTAACGACGTTATTCCTTCAGTTACTTCAGAGAAAATGCAGTTGCTGATTCTTACCGAGAAATCGGGTGAAGAACTCAGCATGCAGTTGTTGTCTTGTGTTGAACTGGAAAATGTCGTGATTGTGGCGCCGGTAACGGAGTGGCATTTCAGTCACAAGCCACTTTTTTTGATATCAATACCGAAATCGGGTACGCATTTGGTATATGAATTGGCACGGGCGCTCGGTTATCACGAAGGCGTCGAACTTCCTGAGTTTCCTGTTGGGCAAACTTGGTATTGTATTGAATACACTAACTCGCATACAGTTGCGCGCGATTTTTTTGTAGACACGGCAAGGAGATCTCCTTTTGGCAACCGCCATCACAGTTTTATGCATTCGCCAGCTTTATTTATGTATCGTCATCCTCTGGATATCCTTATCTCCGAGGCACATTACTATTATCAGGATGGTAAAACGGCATTCGCAGGTTGGTTTGAGGGCATTGATTTTGACGAGCGCGTTATTCGCTTGCTCAATGATAACTGGCTCATTGGTTCCCTGCGAGAACGGGTTGGTTGTTTCCTGCCCTGGCTAGATTTCCCTAATGTTATTTCACTCTCATTTGAAGAATTGATTGGTGCCGCGGGTGGTGGGAACAATAGAGACCAACAGCAGCTTATCTGGTCAATTCAATTAAAACTACAGGTGCCTGGCGACCCACAAGATATTGCTTCAAGAATATTCAACCCTGATTCTGCCACGTTCAGGTCAGGTCAACTTGGTAGCTACAAAAAGTATCTACCTGAACATATTGTCAGAGACTTTGTAATACAAAATGAAGATATCCTGGCAAGGTTGGGTTATTCAACAGATGGTTCCGACTGTTTGCCGATGGACAGAGAATTACGACGAAGACGGAAGATTAGGTTTTCGGGAATTGATTATGAAAATATGCCGATAAATATTGAAAGCAATTTTCTTGGATGTAATTTAGTCCGATATTCCAAGAGAATTTATGCGGTTCCGATTGCAGCAGGGCCAGTTGCGATTGAAGCATTGCCTGATGATGTGTTGGCAACTATTCCATCGGCACCTACATTGAATGAAATAAAATCCATTCTTCTTGTGGGAAACGTTGAATTATCTCTTCGTCGTCAGTCACTACATAAACTGGCGCAGGCCATTCAAGGGTCAGTAACAACACAGAATGTTTATCAATATTGGAAAACTCCTGGCTATCCTACTATCATTGAAGAATATAATGGTTTTAATATAATTTTCTTTCAGAATCTTTTTTTTGGGATTCGTTTGTCGTTTGGAGTTGTTGATTTATCTGCCAGCATATCATCCTTGGTACAACATTTTGCTTCTGATGATTTTTTTATATCTCATTCTATCGATCAACTGCGTGATGATATTGATGGGTTTTCTATATCGAAAAGAATTCATAAAGAAGTTATCGAAGTGCATGAACGAACAAAAGTTATGTTAGCTGAGTTGGAGACTAGATTAACGCAGTGTCAAGCTCAAATATTCCAACAACAAGTGATCTTTGATTCGCGGATAAATTGGGCGGTACGTATTGCCAAAGGATTCAAACGAATATTTCGAGGTAATGAATGAGTCACAAGCCTTTGAGTGTCGTTGTTCCATGGAGTTTGAGCCATTACATCCAATTAAATGGTTTTCACCCACTTTATCGTGCTCTTTTTGACCAAGCCCCTTCTGATATAGAACTTCATGCTTGGGATAATGTCAAATTACACAATCGACTCGAACGTGACATTGAGATGCGCGACATCGTGTTGAGGGCGGCAAACGAAGAGAATGGAAAGTTAAAGAAACTTAATGGAAAAACTATTGAAAAAGCATATCAGGAGTATTTTTGGCCCCCAAATCGCGCACTGACGGATGCGTTGGAAGGGGATATAGAGTTTCATCATACAGCTCCTTTTCCATCACTTAAGCGACCATTCGTCTTTCATTGCGAATCATTTGCGCCAATTTTTCTACCCTTCACACAACAAGGAAGTGGTGAATTCAAAAATCACGAAAAACTTCGTGATCACTATTGTCGAATTTTCTCAAATCCCTTGTGCTTGGGAATTTTCTCGCACATTCCGGAAACGCTTGAGAGTTTGAGTCGGTTTTTTTCAAACCCCGATATTGACCAAAAATTATTCAAATCTAGAATCGGTCTTAGTCAAAAATCAATTCGTACTCATGATATTCCAGAAAAACCTTTACTTTCAAGGCCGATATTCCTGTTTATGAATTCTGCAAATCAGAATCCAAAGAATTTCTTTCTTCGGGGTGGGCACATCGTGTTGCGCTTCTGGAAAAATTTCATAACCAATGGTCATGATGGTCTCCTGATGTTACGTTGTGCTAAGCCAAGCGATGAAGAAATGCTCGACCATGCCGTAGATACTTCTTTTATGAAGGATGAAACTGGGCGCAGCATTATCTGGGCGGAAGATTATTTGGCTAATCACGAAATAAATGCGTTGATGGCCAACGCACATTTTTTCTTGTTGCCAAGTTCATCTCTGCACTCGGTCTCCATCATGCAGGCCATGACATTGGGAACGATACCAGTCATCACGGACACGGTTGGTACTGCGTCCTATTTGGCAGATGATGAACACGGCATCGTGCTACATGGTGTACGTGCCGCTATCTGGCATACAGACAAGAATACTGGAGTTTTGGTTGATCAATATTGCAGAATACAGAGCCTGGACGATTCCTTGGTATCCCAAATGACTAACAGGATTTTGTCTTTATTGGGTACGAATGATATCTACCAGAAGATGCGAAAACGCATGATGGCTCATGCACTGAAGAAATTTTCCGGCGAGGCTTTTAGTCATGACTTCTGGAGTACTGTGCTAGGGTTATATAAGAATTACAAAGAGACTCCTTCACATGGTCCAATACTGAATAAAATGGCACTTTCTTTGCAGGATTGCACTTTTCGGGGTGATGGATGGACTCGTGTGTTCGAAAGCATGACGCAACCTATGCGAAGAATTTATACCGGTCAGAACAATGTTTGGGAGTTGAGTGGTGCAATTATACTCGTCCGTGGCAATCCTATTATGAAATTGAACGATTGGTCAGTATTTGCCAGATATTTTAATCCAGAAGCCGCTGAAACAACTTTTGTGAATACACTTGATGAACTGGAAGGCAAGTACCTTTCATTTACGTGGGAGAGTCGTGAAGGTGTGAACCGCAAGTTGATTGGGTTTGTTTCTAGAACACTGATGCCGTACCCAGAACTGCATGGCTTTGCCGCTAGCATGTTGAAGAAGCTTCGACGTTATCGTAAATTTCTGGGGTACAGACTTAAGTCAAACATGAAGCCCAATAACGACAACAGTGTACATCCCCAATTGGTGGAGGAAGGTTTTTTCGATTTTAATGTTGTCTGTTTAGCTGGCGAATTTTATGCTATTCCACGTAGTGAAGGTCCCTTTGAATACGACAAAATACTTTCTAAAGGCTACAACAAATTTTTTTCTGGTACATCCCTATCGGAAGTGAAAGAGGCTATAAGAATAAATGTCAATGCCCAGGAGTTGGGTATTCTTGGGCCGGAATTAACAGCCAGTAAAACTGGGGTTTGACGTAATGAGCGCATTCAATAAACCGCCTATTCATCTCTGGATATATAATCACCCATTCCATGGAATCAGTGACCAAGTGGAGTTTCTTGTTTCTTCTTTCAAGCAAAATGGATATTCTGTGTCAGTCGGAAGACAACCTAGTAACTCGTCTTTGAATGTAGTGATTGAAAATTTTTCCACACAAACAAGAGATATATTAATTAAGTTCTGTATGAACACCCGAAAAAGAGTGGCCATTATCATGACTGAGCACTTGGATTTTGATAGTGAAAAAATTCTTTTCCATGGCGATCCACTCTGGAGTGATAACGATTACATGCATCCGGCTACTCAGGTAAGTAGGATAAGAAATCTTATGGATTGCCTACCATCTATTCGTTGTTTTTTCGTGCTTGGAGATCTTCCTGAATTGCGGAACATGTCGGCAATGCTTCCTGGTGTTGATGTTCGATCAATTCCATTTCCAAAATTTAATCCTATTAAAATCGAGGATACTGAAACGACAGGTCAAATAGTTAATGACCTTCTGTTTACGGGAGTTGTCACGGACTATCGATCCAGTGTTATCGCCTTGTTGAAAAATAAGTCTTTTTCGATAGTATGTCCACAAAAATTCGTTTCAAGAAAAAATCGGGATACGATGAACCGTTCCGCAATGTTAATACTGAATATCCCGCAGAGGAAAGAGTGGCGCTGGCTATCATTGATGCGTATTGTGGCAGCACTGCGTTGTGGTCGCGCCACGGTATCACTCGGCACGAATGATAACTCAAAAATTTCTGCCTGCTGCTATCAGTTAGATATCAGTAATCAACAATGGCTAGACGAACTCAGAGAGCTCGTAAGCAACTGGGTATCTCTTTACAAAACCGCGTATGACAATTACATTTTAATGGCGGAACAATTTGAGAGTTCACGAGGGTTTCCGCATGATATGCTTGAATTCTGGGCAATTACGGATCTTCTTGTAAAAAATGTATAAATCCGAGAATTTGAATGGGCGGTTTTAACTCTTTGAATATTTTAATATTACTGACATTAACCAAACTGGATATTAAAAAATGGATTTAAGGAAATATAAACTCTCCCTTGACCTGTGATGCGTATGATCCTGAAGTATGGAATCTGCCATAGATTTTCACGGTGACCAGAAACGAATTTTTCAGAGACGATTTTAATGAACCCATCCATTTCTCTGTTGATGCCCACCCGAGGTCGTCCTGCCTTGGTCGAGAGGTTCATGAGGAATATCGTGACCAATACTGCTCGCTTGGACCAAGTCGAACTCATTCTCTATGTGGATGAGGACGATACCGGCAGTTACCATCTCGGCAGCGAAGAGATTTCCGTCAGGCGCATCATCGGACCAAGAACCACCATGGGAGCCTACAACTCCGCCTGTTGCGATGCTGCGCAGGGTGACATCATCGTTCTGGTCAACGATGACATGGTGATCAAAACACGGGGGTGGGATGTCAAACTTGTCGATCTTGATGCGGGCATAGACGACAAAATTTATCTCGCCTACGGCAATGATCTCTTCAAGAAGGGGAACCTTTGCACATTCCCGATTCTTTCGCGCCGCGTGTGTGAACTCCTGGTAGAGCCTTATCCGAAGGAATACCGGGGCGCATTCATCGACTATCATCTGTTTGATATTTTCAAACGTCTTCAACACGCCGGGTTTGATCGAATTTATTACCGGGAGGATATCGTGTTCGAGCATTTTCATTACCGTACGGGCAAGGCACCCTTCGACGAAACCTATGAAACACGCGGTCGTTTCGCAGATGACCCGACCTTCTTGGCCTTGATCGATTCCCGCAAAAAATCGGCCGATCGGCTGTTGAACATATTGAATGGCGACAAATCTCAAGTTTTATATACCCACGAGCGCGGGGCTGCTGAAAAGGTCCCGGAAACGCTTTTCAAGGCTATTGCAACTCTCATGCGTGATCTTCTGTTCGACCGTGGTCTGCCATTGCGGTGGAGGTCCTATCTTTGGGTATGGTTCATCGGCAGATACATGGCGAGTCGAGGAATGCTGAGGCCGTTTGTTCGTTAGCAGAACCTGAATGACAGGAATTCAAGAGTAAAAGACAATATGAATAATCTTTGGAATGATGCGCTCGCCCAGACTTGTCAGGACGAACTTGCCCTGAGGGTATACACCTCGCGCTTGCTGGGACAGGATAAATCCCTGGTACTGCACGGGGGCGGCAACACTTCGGTGAAGAGGGCGGTGAAGAACATCTTCGGCGAAGAAGAACAAATTCTTTACGTCAAGGGCAGCGGGTGGGATCTGGAAACCATCGAAGAGGCGGGTTTTTCACCAGTTCCACTGGAATACCTGAAGAAACTGGCACAACTGCCTGAGTTGTCTGATCCTGAGATGGTCAACCAACTGGTCACGCATCAGACGCGTGCCTCGGCACCGGTTCC
>DAIELO010000159.1 GCA_027341705.1 Caryophanales bacterium | reverse complement strand
CCATAAACTTGACCGTTATTGAGGATATTTAAGAAACCGTCAGCTCCAGCGCCATTAAACGCATCTTTGCTTTGCACTTGATTCCATTGGGAAAAAAAGTCACCTCTGCTTAAATAACCTGTAAATGCAGTCACAATGCTGAGGGCAAATGAGATGACACCCCATACCCAGGTAGCACCTCTACCTTCGCGCCAAGAAGACATGAAAAATTGCGCGACCAAATGCAACGTCATAAAGAAAACGAAGGCCTGAACACTCCAAAAATGAACGCTGCGAACATAGGCACCTAGACCGGACAACTGGTACCAAACAGGGTTTTTGGCTGCCATCACAATGCCCGACACCATCACAACCACCATACTGCTTAACGTAAAAACGCCAAAGCTGTACACAAGCGATGAAACATAGATCGGTTGTTCTGAGGGAAGCAGCTTGTCCCATGCCAATTCAACAGAAATTTTCTCACGGGCTTGCCTTGTCCAGTTCACGATTTATTTCTCCTCCGAAGGGTATTTTAAGAAAACGAATACGATGAAGACAACGAGCCAAAAAATACCCACGTAGTAATTGATCCATCCATTGGCTACATATTCCACACATTCACCTTCATTTCACGAAATCTCCTGCTTAACGTGTGTATCGCTAGTTGAAAATATTCGCCATTATTGGTTTTCCATCAAAATATCTGGTGTGTATGATTACGATAATTTTAGTTTGTTTTAGGCGTTGATCGCACTTTCTGGATAATATCCCAGCTCATCCAAGCGGCACCTGTCGCGAAAAGGATATCACCCGGCATTCTCAACCATTGCCAGATCAATGTCGTATTATAGAATGATAAACTTCTTGCATAGACGTAGCTGTGCGTGTGTACGGCTGCCAATTGTGCATATCCGATTGGCCAGAAATTTAAGATGAGCCACAATAGCATTCCGAGATTATAAAACCAGAATGACCAAATGGCGGGGCGTTCCAACCAAGGGTTTTCCCCGACAAAGTATCGCAATACAAAATAGATGAGTCCGAATCCCAATAATCCGAAAGCGCCGAACATAGAGGTATGTGCATGAGCTAGGGTTAAAAAGGTACCGTGTTCATAGTAATTGATAGATGGGGAATTGGTGAGTTCTCCCAATACACCGGCCCCATAAAAATTCCATATACCGGCTCCGGATACATAAAGAAAGGCCACTCGATGGTAAAATTTCTGTTGAATTTTGAGCGCTCGCGAATGTTTAATTGCTTCGATAATCATCATCAGTAAAGGAATTACTTCCAAAAATGAAAACATACTTCCCAGACTGATCCAAATCCATGGTTCACCAATCCAATACATATGGTGACCTAGACTGAGAATGTCGCCTAAGAAAAGCAGAATCATTTCAAACCATACCGCACGGTCGGCTGTTTTGCGTGGGAGGATGCCGAACACTACTAACAGATAGGCAGTAACGATAATAGAAAAGAACGTAAAGGCTCCTTCCACCCAGAGGTGAACGACCCACCATCGCCAAAAATCCGTCAACGTGAATGAGGTCATAATCCAAGTCACCGGAAACATACCAAATACATACATTCCTGCAATGGACACCCCTGAGTAGAACAGCAGGTGTTCGAGGCTGCTCAACCCTTTTTGTTTTTTTAGTGCTGGCCAGAGCGCTCTGCCTATGATAAACACCCACAAAATTAAACTAAAAAAAAGCGTTAGTTGATCGAAGCGGCCAAGTTGCAGATAACTTAATCCCTGATTCCCAAACCAAAACCAGCTATTCCCAGGCAACCAGCCTTTGATCCCAGCGTACAGCCCAAAGAGTGTGGACAATCCCACTAACCACATGGTGACAAATAGAATATCTACCAATAGCCCTTGGTGTTTCGGTTCTTTTCCACTGATAAATGGAGCGAGAAAGATGCCTGCACCCATCCATGATATTGCAATCCAGAAGATGGCCGTCTGTATGTGAATTGCTTTCAGCACGTTGAAGGGGAGAATATTCAGAATATTGATACCGAAAAATCCGCTCCGGTCGGCATAATAGTGAGCGCTCAACATGCCAGCGCCAATCTGGATAAACACCAAGATAGCAACACTAATGAAGAATTTTCCCGTTTTTCTTTGGCTGGGTGTTAGTTTGCGAAATTTGCTTAGGGAGATTTCTTCTTTGTTTTCAAGTGGATAAGAAATATGTACAAGGTAAAAGTAAATGGTAACACCGACACCTGTTAATAAGAGGATAAGGGAGATCCAAGTCCATAAAAAGGTTGGGGCGGTAGGATAATTACCCACGAGCGGATCATACGGCCAATTATTGGTGTAGGAATAATCCAGTCCTGGGCGATGGACGACCGCCGTCCATGCGGTGTATAACAGAAAAGTTGCCGTCGCAATTGATGTGGGCGCATTTAATGACGGGGCACCTGTATATCCTTTAGGGCGATCTGTTACCAGAAGTGAAGCCGCGGTGCTATGCAGTAATGAAGTCATAGCACGAGCCTCATAATCAGGGACCACCACTGTTTGACCCGTCCACTTTGGGTGGTGTAGGAGATCTTGGATTTTTTTACGGGTAAGCATTCGTTGCGTTGAACTAAGTTGATGATAGGGATGCGTATAGGTTTGCAGGGCGTAATTGTCTAAGGTTTTGATTGCCCATTGGTGTAACAATTGTGCCGTGAAGTCCTCGCCAAAGTAAGATCCGTTGCCATATACACTGCCGTAATCCATTAGATCAGATTCTTGAAATCCTGCCTTACCTGCTTCAATTTGTGTTCTTGTCATGATCACTTGTCCATTCGTCGAGATGATTTTACTCGGAAACGGAGGTGGTGCCTGATAGGTCATGACAGTGGCCCATATGATTACAGATAAGGATGATAGTAAAATAATAAAAAAAATTCTTTTCATCCATTTAATGATGCGATCTTCGCTTCCGATAGTATTTGTAAATACTATCGACGGGTCTTCAACTGTTGGTATATTTTGCGGTTTGTCAAATTCTTGTTCGGGAATCTCGATGACAGTAACGGCTAGGCCATGCTTTTCCCCCTCAAAAAAGAAGATTACCTGACCGGTGGTGATTGCTTTGATCACTTCCTGATACGTGGTTACTGGCCAATTAGATCCAGATTCGATGTTCATCAGCGACGGAATATTTTTTGCAGTTATTAACTTATTAGGGGCAATACGGGAAATGATGTTCTGTAAGTGGGTCTCATTAATGCGGTCATTTATCCAGCAGGCGGCCAGTGCTGGCTTCGTTTCGTTAAATGATGTAAAAATAGTACCCTTAGAGTCGTTGCGCTTGTTCCAAATCTGTTGCAGGGTTTTTATATTTTGGGATACGGAGG
>DAIELO010000158.1 GCA_027341705.1 Caryophanales bacterium | reverse complement strand
TCTACTTCCACCTGATGGTCCGCCATCGGGGGTCAAGTTCATATCGTTCATTACGAGTTTCACTTGCTCCGGCGTGATGCCCATCGGACGTAAAGTTTCATGAGCGGTCCCAAGCAGCCCTACGTCTGCGCCCTGACCATGATCTTGCCAGTTGGTACTCACCTTCACCTTGCCATCAGGCAACAATTCAGCCCACGCTTCTGCACCGTCTGGGCCGTCTAAGCCACATCCATACACACTGAGCGCCACGCCAACACCGCGTTTTTTCTCAGGCGTAGAGGCAGCTTTGGCTGCACTCAATGCTGCCTGATACTTCGGGCGAATCATATCAATCATCTGTGGCAACGTGTATACTTCAGGCGCTTGCCCAGTGGGCGTCGTGTCCCCTGGACGATAGGCATTTTGATAGCGCAATTCTAGTGGATCCATGCCAAGTTCTTCTGCGAGCATGTCCATCAACGACTCTGAGGCAAAGAAACTTTGCGGCGAGCCAAATGACCGAAATGCAGAACCCCACGCATGATTGGTGGCCACCGTATAGCCGGCACCGCGAATGTTAGGAATGTTATATCCGGCACCAATGAATTGGGCACCGCGCACCGTCAACAGGTCACCGAACTCAGAGTATGGTCCGTGATCTACCGCCCAGTTGCTTTCCATGGCGATGATCTTGCCTTCTTTTGTCGCCCCGTATTTCAAATCCACAAAGAACGGGGATCGTTTGCCTGTGTACGTCATTTGTTGGTAATAATCAAAGTTGAGGAAGCATGGTTTGCCAGTGGCAATTGTTGCGGCACCCACCAAGGCCTCAATGGTGGGACTGAATTTATAACCAAAGGTACCACCAACACCCGGGAATTGTGAGAGGAACAGATCTTTGCCGGCTTCAAGCCCGAGACCAGGTCCAATCATGTACGCATGCAACACCAACCCGATGCTTTTGGACATAATTTGCAAATGGTCATTTTCATCATAATAAGCAAGCGCCACGTCTGGTTCTACAGGCATGTGCGGTTGACGACCAACATAAAAGTCTTCCCCAGCGACCACCACATCAGCTTTTTCCATTAACGATGAGGTATCCTCGCCTTTTACGATGCCCTGCTTATAGTACACGTTGGGAGTACCCGGATGAATCTCAATGGCGTCTGGTGCCATCGCTGAAGGAGCACCCATATAGGCTGGCAACACCTCGAGCTCAACCTTGACTTTTCCGACAGCGGCTTGCGCATGCGCTTCAGTATCCGCACAAACAATCGCCAAGGCGTCCCCGAACTGAAATACCTTTTCATCACTCAAGATCGGTCGATCCCAGCCATCACCCTTATTGGTGGGAAAAGTGATGAGACCGGTAATCCGATTTTTCCCTTTGATATCTTTGTGGGTGATCACCTTGTATACGCCAGGCATTTGTTCCGCTTCGGAGGTGTCAATCGATAGAATATTGGCATGCGATACCTGTGCTTGTACCAATTTGAGATGCAAGGTGCCTGGTGGCATCTTGGTGCCAAGGTCAGCGCCATACTCTAGCGTGCCCGTGACTTTACCCACTGCCGACGGACGTGGATAGTCAGTTCCCCAGACCTTGCCGTCTTCTGGCATGTGAAAACCTAAGTCATCAGCGGTAATTTCCCCGCGTAACAGTCGGGAAGCATCCATGACTGCATCGACGATCGGTTTGTAGCCTGTGCAGCGGCATACATTCTTGTGATTTTGGAACCAATCACGAACTTCTGATCGAGTAGGATTGGGTGTCTCATCCAATAATCCTTTGCCAGAAACAATAAACCCAGGAGTGCAGATTCCGCACTGCGCAGAACCGTGTTTGACAAAGGCGAGTTGCAACGCATGCATATTATCTGGAGTGCCGATGCCCTCTACGGTGGTAATAATTGCATCATCAGGGACTTTGCTCATCTTGAGCGCGCAAGCAAACTCCACTTTGCCGTTCACGATGACAGAGCATGCACCACATTGGGCTTTGCCGCAACTGAGTTTCGTTCCGGTCATGTGTAACTGCCCACGAACTACATCGAGCAGTGTGGAATCTGGGTCCACAATTAATTTCATATTCGCACCATTAATATTTACGGGTTTTTTGATCAATCCAGTCACTCCATTCATCTATAAGTACCGCCCATGTGCCTGCGCCCCTTGTCCCTCCCTTTATATCTATTTATGTATAAAATAACTTCGAAATGCACCATAGACGGTCTTCCTTACATTGTCCAACTACACTAGAACCATATTGGCAACATCACATCAGGACAATGACTGATAATAACATCTTAGTCATTTTACCCAATTCAATCAATGCCCTGACGGCTGTTTACAGAAAATTTAATCATCAAATGCGTTGAGTGCATTCACCCCCCGTGCAATTGCTGACCCTGCTTTCAATGCTGTGGCGACGAAGATCGCCTCAGCAACTTCTTTGGCATTTGCACCGCTTTGTTTTGCCCCCTTTGTATGCAACGCAATACAATAAGGACAACCAGTAGTATGTGCGACGGCCACCGCTATTAATTCCTTCTCTTTTTTCGTAAGCACACCAGGCTGCATCGCAGCTTGATCAAAAGCTAGAAAAGCAGCAAAACTATCTTTCGCAAGATTCATAAATTCCGGCAGGCGGTCGAAATATGATTCTTTATAGAGTGAATCAGAATCAATTTCATCGTAAGCATTCAAAGCATTCACGCCATGGGCAATTGCCGATCCTGCTTTTAGCGCTGTAGCCACCATAATGCTCTCTGCCATCTCCTCTTTGGTGACATGGTATTGCTTAACTCCTGCCACATGCACTTCAATACAATACGGACAGCCAGTAGTGTGGGCAACAGCTACCGCCATTAATTCTTTCAATTTCCCACTTAGTTCCCCTGGTGCAACTGCTAACTGATCAAATGCAACATAAGATCGAAATGCTTCAGGAGCTAATTTTTTAAATTCTCCGATTCTTTGAAAATACGACTTTTTATACAACACATCCTCTGACATTAGTCCTTCCCCCAATCCTTAACCACGTAGAACAGTACGACCAAATGTGGAATTGATCACAGCCGCTGCGGAAATATACCATGCAAGCAGTGCGGTTACTAGTCCTCCCCAACCACCCAAGGTCGTAAAGAGCGGATGCCCAAACGCGCCAATGCTAAGAGCAATTAAATCAAGCAACAACAAGGTAAAAAGAAGTGTTAGCAACTTAGTGGTTTTAAACGATGCGATCCAAATGTAGATAGTGAAAATGGTCCATGAGATCAAATACAATCCTAATGCCACACCAGCATCTCCACCAAAATTCAATACATGATTTAGTTCTAAATAAATAGTAGTTCCTAACGAAATCCACA
>DAIELO010000157.1 GCA_027341705.1 Caryophanales bacterium | reverse complement strand
GGTTAATTGGCAATATTGTGATTACATGGAGTGGAAATTCCGAGAGCGATCATAAGACAGTCGTCGGCTTTGAAAATCATGGGGGGCGCACCACGCACGATTATCTTCCGCTTGGCACGATTTTGAAGGGTTTTGGTAACAATGGCACGGATCAGAAAGAAGGCGTGCAGTATAAGGGGATCGTGGGCACCTATATTCACGGTCCACTGTTACCCAAAAACCCACATCTTGCTGATTATCTGATTAAAAATGCGCTCCGTTACCGTGGATTTGCTGATGATTTAGTGGCATTAGATGACCAATTGGAATGGCAGGCACACCAATCGGTGATTACGCGCATGCGAATTGATACATAAAAAACACGCCTGAATGATAATTATTTCATCAGGCGTGCAGATGCGCTTATGCGTGGTGGGACTTTCTTTGTTCATAAACTAGTAACCCTTTCGCATTTAACTCCAAGTCGACAGTCAATTCTTCGAGATCATCTGAAGGGTGATGTCCGTACTCCTGTAAATGCTTACGTATGAATGTGGATAGTTCATTTTGAATGCCTTCCCAGCTCGGATTCGAAGTGTAAATGCGGTCACTCAATTCCTTGAATGCCATGGCACCTTCTAATGTTCCTCGGAATGCTTCTTCTGCTGGTGACGGACCAAAGTGCGTATGATATACCGTATCAATAGCTAACTTCTTTATGCGATTGACAGTGTACGCTACACCTGCTGGATCAAAGTCGGTGGGGCTGGTCGAAGGAAGCACAAATTCAAAGTCCCAACCTGTAAACGCTTTTACATAGCGAATACCTAAAGAGTCTCCTGAAAACACGCTGGCTGTCTCAGGGTCATGAATGACAAAATGGTGCTTGGCGTGACCTGGGGTATCAATAAATACCAGTTTGCGATCTCCAATGTCAATTGATTCTCCATCTTCACGTATCAATACTTGCTTTTCTGGGATGGGAATGATGTCTCCAAATAATAACTTCATGTCATCCCCGTATACTTGTGTAGCGCCTAGAATCAGCTTCGATGGGTCAATCAGGTGACGCGCGGCGCGCGGATGGGCAACGAAGGTGGCCTTTTTTGCTAATTGCGCGAGCTTGCCGGCACCACCTGCATGGTCTAAATGTACATGAGTGATGATCACATAATCTAAGTCTTCTGGTGTGAGACTTAAATGTGCTAAGCTATTTACGATATGATCATGGGATACAGCAGAGCCTGTGTCAATTAGCACTTTTTTTGGTCCGTTAAACAAATAGGCGGAAGATCGTCCGGCCTGCCCCTGCTCAAATAAATCAAACATATATAGGGAATCATTTAGTTTTATTAAATCGCTCATCCTTTTACCCTCCGCTTTTTTTTGATTGTTGCGAGTTTCATTCTCTGTACTCGCTCTGGCATAGGCAAGATATTGTCAGGGCCAGTGTAGCGCAATACTTGCCGTTCTTCCTGTGTATAGCGCGACAATGACAACAAAATTCCCATGGCTGCCATTTTAGTGACGAGGGCAGTGCCGCCGTAGCTAATAAATGGCAAAGGAATTCCTGTCACTGGGATCAATCCGGTCACTGCAGCAATATTAATCAATGTGCCTACGCCTATCATACCTGAAATTCCATATGCCAGCAGTGAGGCAAATCGGTTTTGCAAATGCAACCCGACTTGAATCCCTCGCCACACTAAGGAGGCATATAGTGCGAGTAACACAAAAGCGCCAACGAGCCCTAATTCTTCAACTATTACCGCAAAGATAAAATCCTCATGTGGAATCGGCAAATATAAGTAAGGCGCGATTCCTTGTCCTAGTCCTTGTCCAAACAGTCCACCATGATAAATGGCCATCAGCGATTGTTGTACTTGATATCCACCTTGGTTGACATAGGCTTGGCTCCATGGATGAAAAAACACTTGGATACGGATGCTACGGTAAGATTCTACGACAGCAAAAAGAGCGACCAGTGGAGTGAACAGGGCACCAATTACAAACAAGTGTCGTGCTCGCACACCTGCCACGATAATCACAATCAATCCAGATAACAGTAGCAGCATACCAGTACCCATATCAGGCTCTAATAGCACTAATATAAACATAGTTCCCAACATAAGCAGTGGTGGGAATACGCCTTTTGAAAATTGATGTAACTTTGCCTGATTTTTATCGAAAATATAGGCAAGGTAAAATAAAAGACCGATTTGCGCTAATTCACTGGGTTGAATTGGCCCTAACCAGCGCCTCACACCTGCTGCTTTATGTCCTATGCCAGGAATGAGAACAGCCACCAGCATGGCAAACGTAATGATAGAAAAGAATTTTGCCCACTTTCTCAACACGTTAGGTCCAATATTCATCAAAATGATCATCAGAACTAATCCAACTAGTGCAAAAATAATTTGGCGATCCACATAATAAGTGGGGGGTTCTCCTGCAACTTGCACAGCCCATACCATACTGGCACTGAAGATCATAAGCAGACCAAATGCAACAAGGGTGAGCACAATGAACAAGATAAGGAAATCAGGTTTGTGCCGTTTCATGCTTCACCTCCGTATTTAACTTTAATTCGCTGCAAATGGAAGACCTCCTGCTCCTTTTGCAGCGTAGTGAAGAAAATTACGCAACCTGTCCGGAAAATGTGCATAGCGTATTTGCCGTAAGTTTGTTAATTTTATTAGTGGTTCCCTACCTTCATTTTGAATCTGGGTAGCAGGTGGCAGTGGTATCGAGTTAACGTTAGTAAAAACAGGGTAATCATTTAACAAATGGAGGGAAAATGTGTTGGAATCGATTATTAAAAGAAATATTAAAGATCTGGACTATCCATTAATTATGGTGATGATTCTCATATCAATTTATAGTGTCATCGCAATTTATACTGCGACTTATGGGAAAATTGACCCTAACATCCCATCTCACATTATCATTCGCCAAATGATTTGGGAAGTTTTGAGTTACATTGCTATGTTTGCAATGATGTTCGTGGACTACCACACGCTCTCCAAATACCGGTGGTGGTTCTATGGTATTGCAATATTTTTATTGGTGGCGGTTTACGCTTTTTCACGTGTCAATGGCGCACATAGTTGGATTCATTTGCCGGGTGGTGGAAGCATTCAACCATCAGAGTTTGCTAAATTGGCCGCCATCATATGGACGGCAGATTATATGTCGAAAATGAATGAGAAGGAATTTCCGGATTATTCATTAAAGGGATTATTGCCAATCATTATTGCTTTCATGGTGCCGTTTGTATTGATACTGAAGGAACCGGCGCTCGGTCAAGCATTGGTGATGCTAATGATTATGTTCTCAATGTTGCTCGTATATGTGAAACGAAGGCATCTTCAGGTGTTACTATC
>DAIELO010000156.1 GCA_027341705.1 Caryophanales bacterium | reverse complement strand
CTACGAGGCGAGCAGAAATCGCTGCAGCCGATTGGTTGGCAATGTGTTTCAATTTGTCCAACACTTCTTGCACAGACTGTTTGAGCGTTAAGATGTTGAACATGGCGTAAGCAAGACTAGGTGTTTGCACGTTGTATGCGTCTTTTAGGATGCGCAGATCCAGACAGGTGGGAGGAGGAGACATTTCATTGTCAATTTGATCGATAAAATCAGTAGACAGTTCCATCCGATTCACCATTTCTGCCGCCATCCACGCCGCATTGACCCCTAATAACGGCTCCCCTACGTGTGTTTCCGTACCAACGCTAAAAATGATAGGAAGCAGTTTACCCACGGAGCCAGTGTAAATATATTTCGATTGATCACCAGGATAAGTGGACCAATTCGCTTCCGAACAAATGCACAACTGATACTCCAAATGGTGTTGTTCTTTTAGACGGTTTAGCACAGCAACCGCTTCAAACATGCCTTCGGAATTTGTTTCTTCATCTGGTGTAGCAAGCAGTAACAGATTGCCTTCAAAATCATCCAATTGCGAAAAGTGTTGCAACATTGCCATTTGCATGGCAAGTCCCGCTTTCATATCCATGATGCCCCGGCCAAACAACCATTGCCCAGACGCTAAATCACTACGTACATCCTCACTGATTCCATCCATGTGTTCATCCCGCAATTGTGCAGTGAGCATCTCTGGTTGAAATGCAGATGGTCGAAAACGACCAAAACCATCAACACCCACGACATCATAGTGACTCAGTAGCACCACTGTTTTTGTTGATTGCTTTTTGCTTTTGACAAGTGCAGTAATCACTTCTCGCGAAAGTTTGTCATTGGGAAGAGGATGTTTTGCCAAAAATTCTGGGTGATTTTTGAAATAATCATCCACCTCAAGTACGTGCACTATTGCGTCGCCCATCTCACGTTCTTGATCGGTTCCAGAAATGCTTGGTGTTTCTGTCAAGCGAATAATTAAGTCACGAATATGCAACGCATCATGCCAGCGCACGTAAATGCCCACCTTTAATTGAAATGATAACTCTGTAGCAAGTGTATCTAGTGAATGGTCATCTTGTCATGCGATAATGTTGATGTTCACTATCAATTTTATTGATAACGGAGGTGCAGATATGGACTTGAAACAACTGCAAACGTTTCGTGTGTTGGCCGACGAATTAAGTTTTACCCGAACAGCATTACGACTCAATTACGCCCAATCAAGCGTGACTGGTCACATTCAATCACTGGAGCAGGAACTGGGCGTGCCGCTATTTGATCGACTTGGACCCACATTGAGAATAACGAGTCCCGGAACACGATTACTGAAATACGCGGATGACATCCTAAAACTTGTGGACGAAGCACATTTAGAAGTTCCGGAGCAAACGGAACCTTCCGGCCCCCTGGTCGTGGGCAGCGTAGAAAGCTTATTCGCTTATAAGCTCTCCCCCATCCTTCGGGAATACATCCTTCGCTACCCAAAAGTAAGCCTAATATTTCGCACAGGTGTCAGCATGGATCTGCGAGAACAGGCGCGCAAGGGGTTACTTGATGTGGCCTTGTTGCTGGATAAACCGTTTACAGATGACACGCTGATCATTACACCTCTACGCCAAGAACGTTTGCTGATACTGGTCAGTCCAACGCATCCGCTCGCAGCAAATGCCAGTGTACTTGCTAGTGATCTAGAATCCGAAACGATCATAGTTCCTGAACCCGGAAGCTATCGATCAGTATTTGAAAAATATCTTGATGACAATGGAATCCGTATGACATCCACCATCGAATTTTCCAGCGTCGAGGCAATTAAACAGTGTGTCATAGCCGGAATTGGGATCACACTACTTCCTGAAATGACGGTATCTCGCGAACTTAGCAGCGGGGAATTGATCGCCATTGAGTGGACGGATGCGGCCTACCCGATTGCCACTCAGCTTTGTTGGAATCGTAACAAATGGCTATCACCGGCCGCCTCTGCATTTATCGATTTGGTGCAGGAATGGATCAAATGAGAGTTTGCGTCTGCCACTCCTTTACAAAACCTCAAGTTTTTCTTTGAAAGATATTTATATCAGTAGACTATGATATCTAATGAAGAGACGGCACCACATGAGCAGCGCCCAATTTGGCCTCATTTACCCTGATATAAACGAGGGATTGTCCCATGCAGTCAGAGTTGTCTGCAGTGCCACCTAACGTGGAGTTCACACTGCTAAAAGAATTAGATGAAGCACCGATTACCAGCTATCACTGGCGCACAGTTGTGACGACTGGCTTGGGATTTTTTACCGATGCCTATGACCTGTTTATTATTGGCATCGTTACTACCTCCCTACAGTCTGAATGGAAATTAAGTGTCCTACAAATTTCCATGCTAAATAGTACATCACTCCTAGCCGCTGCACTTGGCGCGCTTATCTTTGGATTTCTGATGGATCGCCTAGGTCGTCGAGTCATGTACGGTCTGGAGGCGATGCTGCTCACCGTGGGAGCCATACTTTCTGCGGTTGCCCCAAGTTATGTAATCCTAATGATCGCAAGGTTTGTGCTCGGACTGGGGGTTGGCGGTGACTACCCGGCAAGCGCAATCATTATTAGCGAATTTGCCAATCGTCGGGATCGCGGACGACTGGTTACTTCTGTATTTGCCATGCAAGGTCTCGGACTTGTCGCGGGTCCATTAATCGCCATTTTGATTTTACAAATCGGCTTGCCAACAGGAATCGCTTGGCGGCTTCTCCTCGGGTTGGGTGCCATTCCTGCGATGATCGTCATCTACCTGCGACGCACGATGCCCGAAACCCCACGATTCGCTCTGCATGTACAAGGCGACATCGGAACAACAGCGGCCATCGTACATGCCCTTACAGGTCAAACCATCGACGTGTCCACCACTCATCAAAAAAAAAGCAAAATAGGCGCGACATTTTCGCAATCTCCTTTTTTCAAACGATTGTTCGCGACTAGTGCGGCGTGGTTTCTCGTAGACGTCGCTTTCTATGGCAACAGTATTTCCTCCCACTTAATCTTAACGCAACTATTTCAACACGCCACGCTGATCAAAACAACGGCGATCTCACTAGGACTGTTTGTCATCTTCGCACTGCCAGGATACCTATTCGCTGCAAAAACAATGGACACTTTGGGGCGGCGCACCATTCAGTGGCTGGGCTTTCTCGTCATGGCGGTGGGTTATGCAGCAATTGCGGCGTTTCCTAACATTGCATCATTCCCGATAATTTTCATTATCCTTTATGGCATTACCTACTTATTTATCGAATTCGGACCGAACACCACTACATTCATTTATCCATCCGAACTATTTCCTACACATTTACGTGGTCGTGGGCACGGAATCGCGGCAGCGG
>DAIELO010000155.1 GCA_027341705.1 Caryophanales bacterium | reverse complement strand
AGATACTGTGGATCTATATCGGACGATTCGTATTCCGTTGGCGTTTGCAAAAGTGTTGGGGTTTAGTAACGTCACTTATCAAGCACATGTACAGGCAACGGCCGGGACACTGGTGTCCGGAACCGGTTTTGTACCACTTGGTGTTCAGGAACAGACGTTTACTTATGGTCAAGAGTACACATTGTCTGCGAGCGCCGGTGAAGGTGCGGATGGCAATTATGGTTATTTAGCGCTAGGTGGCAATGGCGCTTGTGTATTTGGACAAAATTTGATGTACGGATATAGCGGGGTATTGCATGTAGGAGATCAAGTAGATACAGAACCAGGCGTGATGGCGGGGCCTGTTGCAAATGCCATTAATTACCGGCTCCAGTCTTCAGGCTCCTGTTCATTTGCAACTGCAACAGAAAATTGTCCGCGTGTCATGTTGTTGCCGATCATCAGTTCTGGAACAGAGGATGGTCGTTCGTTGGTTACGATTGTTGGATTCGCCGCATTTTACTTAGATGGATTGCAGGGAAGTGGCGGACATCAAGAGATTGTCGGTAGGTTCATGCAAATGGTGGTTCCAGGCACGGTGGGGCAGGGCATGAATTTTGGACTATATGGCGTGAAATTAACGCAGTAGAGAGGCTAAAATCATGAAAAAAATGCGCGTGACAACATTGCTGATCCTTCTCTCTATCGGTTTTGCAGTGCTTGCGGCTGTAGCCGCAGAATCAGCTTTACAAAGGCAAATAGCAGCCATACGGGCACAGGAAAAAGATGCTGCGGTGGCGGTTGCCAAAGTGGTCATACCTGCGCACGCCACAATTACTGCAAGTATGCTCCAACTGATCTCCATTCCTGCAGGCGGGGTGAGTCCTGGAACATTTTCACAGCTTAAGCCGATCATTGGGGAGATGGCGACACAGTCAATCTATCCAGGTGAACAGATTATTCCAAATTTGTTGACTGATCGCTCGACGTCAGCTGATTTTGCTGATCGCATTCCTAATGGCCTTGTTGCCATTGGCGTGCTATATAATCCCGTATATACAGTGGGTGGGAATATCCAGGCGGGGGATCATGTAGCGGTACTTTCCATCTTAAATAAAGGATTTAATAAAACGACACTTGATGCTTCGCAAATTATTGCGAAAAATGTGCTCGTTATGTCCGTTCCTGCACTGCCTGCCTCTACTACTACTAACCAAACTGCTGGACAGGCAATCAATCTTGCCGTTACACCGGAAGAAGCTAACCAGATTGCTTTTACCGCCGTCTATGGACAGCTTTACTTTGTGCTTGAACCAAGCGGTGGTTCGCTAAAGCAAATTCCGCCTACGGTTACGGATAAGACCATTGAATGAGGTGAGCGCGGTGATCCGCCTCGTGTTGGGCATTATGCCTGAGCAATACACTCAAGCTGTTACATCTGCAACGGACATTGAACTGATGGGAACTGTTCACAATGATAACTTAGCTGACGCTGTGCGGGCCTATAAGCCGGAAATGGTGTTGATGTCCGTGGATGGTGATGTGGAAATTGAAATTGCACGTCGTATCGTGGATGATAACCCTGAAATTTCCGTGATTATCATCACTGCCAATCAATCGCCTGAGCTATTAAAGCAAGCGATGCGTGCGGGTGTCAAAGACAGTTTGGAAGCTACATGCACGGCACAGGAAGTGCTTTCCTCCATTCGTTTCGTATATGAACGATCGGAGAATCAATTGCGCAAAACCCAGTCGACGATATTAATGGATCAACTTCATCATCAATCTAGGGTAATTGTTTTGGTTAGCGCCAAAGGTGGTGTGGGTAAAACTACCACCACCGTCAACGTCGGGGTGACAATGGCAAAGGCAGGGAAAAAAGTGGTCATTGTCGATATGGATCTTGCTTTTGGCGATGTCAATTTACGACTGGGGTTGTCAGATAGTCCCCGCAACATCTATTCGTTGATGCTAGAAGGGGAGCGCTATCAAGAAGTGTTTGCGAGTTATTTGAATAAACACGAATCTGGAGTGTATGTGCTCTCGGCACCACTTTCGGTGGAGGAAGGAGAGTATGTGACTGCACCCTATGTGCAGGGGCTGATTCGCACATTAAAAAAAGATTTTGATTACGTACTGGTAGACACTTCGCCTGTCATGAATGATGATTTTTTAACAGTATGGGAAGCAGCGGATCAAGTGCTGATGATCAGTGTGGCTGATTTGGCAAGCGTTAAAAATAATCGTCGCATGTTAAGTATATTGCAGACGTTGGGTTATTCGCTAGATAAAGTGAAGCATGTATCAGTAAAAAAAGGAACGTTAAGTGAACGTCACGCTACCGATGTATTGGAAAGCGAATTTTATGCAACGATTGCTTTTGACGGGTTAGCAGTAGGTGCAGCGGCAGACTTAGGAATTCCAGTGGTGACCCATAACCGCTATTCTAAGGCAGCTAGGGACTTTCAACGACTTGGTGAAAAATTACTAGCTGAAGAAAATCGAAGCACCAAGTCGAAATTGTATTCTCGGGTAAAATTATGGCGTACAAGGGCAAGGAGGTGAGTAACCATGTCTCTTGCAAAGCGAATGGAGAATAAACGCCAACTCATTAATGGGCAGGCACAGCAGATGGTAGAGGTGAAAGACGACTCAGCGTCTGTTTTTGCGCCGCCAATAGAATCCGCTCAATTAAACGACTTGAAAACAAAAATTCACGTCAAACTAGTGGATGATCTGTTACAGACTGAAGAAGCAGTGGATGTTAATTTGTTGTTGGATAAATTTTTGGAATCCGAAAATGTCGTTTTGACCAAATCGGAACGAGCCACCTTGCTCCAAGAACTTCACTCAGAAATGCACGGGTATGGACCACTAGATGCGCTATTGGCAGATAATGCGGTGGCAGAAATCATGGTGATCGCGTTTGATCAGGTATTTATTGAAAAAAATCGTAGGTTAGTGAAGACAGGATTGCAATTTAAAGACGATGAGCATGTGATGCGCATCATTGAAAAAATTGTTAGCCCCCTTGGTCGTCGAATTGATGAATCTACGCCATTTGTCGATGCGCGACTTCCAGATGGATCGCGTGTCCATGCGATTATTCCTCCGCTTGCATTAAAAGGGCCATGTTTGACGATTCGGAAATTCGCTAAGGATCCTTTTCAAATTGGTGATTTGATTAATTTTGGAACGCTGACACTAGTGATGGCACAATTTCTTCAAGCGGCAGTCACAGCCCGTCTCAATGTGATGATTTCAGGTGGAACTGGTTCTGGAAAAACGACACTATTAAATATTCTTTCGAATTTTATCGGCTCAGACGAGCGCATTATTACCATTGAAGACGCGGCTGAATTGCAGTTGCGGCAGGAACACTTGGTAAGCCTGGAAACTCGTCCTCC
>DAIELO010000154.1 GCA_027341705.1 Caryophanales bacterium | reverse complement strand
ATACGATCGTCATTTTTGATCGTATCCGGGAAAATATGAAAAATGCGAAAGTGAAATCGTTACAAGAATTAGAGGCACTGGTGGATCATTCTCTGTGGCAAACGATGGCTCGCTCGATCAATACAGTATTAACCGTCCTCTTTGCTGCCGTGACATTGTTCTTGTTTGGTGGCGATTCGATTCATAATTTTACTTTCGCTTTACTAATTGGGCTTGTCAGTGGCGCATATTCTTCGATTTTTATCGCGAGTCCGTTATGGGTGCTTTGGCGGAGTCGAACATTTCGAAAAGGAAAACGAGTGATAGCGTAACTATCTCATGCAAGTGGAATGCCCCGGCAAAAGCTGGGGTGTCTTTTTTATAATTGATGGGGGAAAGGATCATCCAATTGCAATTCGAAAATAATAAATCTGGTAAAATAGCGGGTTTTAGCCTCTTATTAAATTTATTTCTTACGGTATTGAAAGCTGTTGTGGGTGGGATGGTGCAAAGCCAACCGCTATTAGCAGACGCTGTTCATAGTGGGGCTGATGTAGCAGCTTCATTTGCAGTATTAATTGGATTGTGGGTGGCACGCAGGCCTGCAGATGAAGATCATCCGTATGGTCATGGCAAAGCGGAAATAGTAGCTGCCAGTTTGGTGGCTATTCTTTTGATCCTCGCGGGGTTAGCAGTGGCTTACTCTGCCATTCATCAATTTTTCTTTGCCATGCCCCAACCGGATTGGTGGGCGTTCGGTACCGCTATATTTGCTGTATTAAGTAAGGAGATTATGTTTCGCTATCAATATCGCGTTGGTAATGATCTTCATTCACCTGCCTTGATCGCCGGTGCTCGCGACCATCGCTCTGACGTGTATTCATCGTTAGCAGCATCTGCGGGTATTGGCATCGCCCTGATAGGAGTGCAATTGCATGTCCCCTTACTTCTCTATGCTGATCCATTAGCTGCGTTGGTGGTGGCTATTTTAATTATACACATGGGATTTATGATGGCTGTGGAATCTTACACTTCGCTACTGGAGCAGGTGTTAACATCAGAAGAGACAACAGATATGGAAAATATAATTAAGGCAATCGGTGGGGTTTGCCGCGTGGACAGTGTTCGTGCCCGCTCCCATGGCACTTACTTAGTCGTCGATGTTCGCATCAGCGTTGATCCTCAATTGACCGTGTTAGCAGGACATGATATCGCAAAAGGTGTCAAGAAAAGCCTTGTGGATAATTTTCCGCGTATTCAGGAAGTATTGGTACACATTAATCCGTATCTTTAAACGGGTAATGCCACGAATTGCGGGTGGCGAGTCAACTCACGTATAATATAGCGATAAGCAATTTTAGATTACAGGAATCAGGTGTATGGTGTTGAATTTGGTGGAAAAAATCAGGGTGATCCAAGACTTTCCGACAACTGGAATTAGCTTTAAGGATATTACGCCTTTATTAGCAGATCCTAATGCATTTCGTGTTGCTGTTGATCAATTGACGCAATACGGTAAATCGCTAGGAGCTAATGTGGTGGTGGGACCCGAGGCGCGTGGCTTTGCAATTGGTGCACCAGTTGCGTATGCGTTAGGTGTTGGATTTGTTCCTGTGCGTAAACCGGGTAAGTTGCCATTTCGTACATTAGCCATGGATTATGATCTAGAGTATGGTCATGATCGAGTGGAAATGCATGAAGACGCGCTATCTCCCTCTTCAAAAGTGTTGATCATCGATGATTTACTAGCCACTGGTGGTACGGTTCGTGCGGTTTCCCAATTGATTGAGAGATCAGGTGCCACTATTGTGGGGATGGGGTTTATTATTGAATTACTAGGATTACATGGACGATTGAAAATTGCGAGTTATGACGTCATGTCACTCATTGCTTTCGAGTCTTAATTATAAAGGAGAGGACAACTATTCCTGAAGACTTGGAACCCGTCACCCTTAAACAAGCCGAGCAAGCACTAAAGGGGCTTTTTGCGAAAGCTCCCTATTTGACTGAAGCGGATCAGGAACAACTGAAAAGAGCATACACGTACGCTGAATTGCATCATCGGGGGCAAAAGCGCAGCTCAGGCCAGCACTATATTATTCACCCGGTGGCTGTTGCGGAAATATTGGCTGGTTTGCAATTGGATTCAATGACGCTAGCGGCCGCATTACTTCATGATGTGGTAGAAGACACGAAGGTAACTGACGAAGAATTAGTTCGTCAATTTGGCTCGGAAATTGCCAACTTAGTAGATGGAGTCACGAAGTTAAAGCGATTGCGCTTTGAGTCGCGAGAAGAGCAGCAGGCAGAAAACTTACGAAAAATGTTTCTCGCAATGGCAAAAGATATTCGTGTGGCACTCATTCGCCTTGCAGACCGCCTGCATAACATGCGTACGCTGAAGTATAGACCACCTGAAAAACAGCGTAAAACAGCCGAAGAAACATTAGAAATATTTGCTCCTTTGGCGCACCGTTTGGGTATGTCCACAATTAAGTGGGAACTAGAAGACACGTCTCTTCGTTACATGGATCCACAACAGTATTATCGAATTGTGAATTTGATGGTCAAAAAACGAGGAGAACGCGAGAAGTACATTCAACAAGTGATTGATGTAATGAAAAGTAAACTTGAAGAACTGAATGTTCGTGCAGAACTCTCAGGTCGAGCGAAACACATTTACAGTATTTATCGCAAGATGAAAGAACAGCACAAAGAGTTTAGTGAAATATATGATTTGTTTGCTGTGCGAGTAATTGTGGATTCAGTCAAAGACTGTTATTCGATTTTGGGAATTGTTCACACCATGTGGAAGCCAGTGCCGGGCAGGTTTAAAGACTATATTGCCATGCCAAAACCAAATCTATATCAGAGTCTGCACACGACAGTCATTGGCCCCAATGGAGAACCACTAGAGATTCAGATTCGCACATGGGAGATGCATCGCACAGCGGATTATGGCATTGCAGCTCACTGGATTTATAAAGAACAAAATTACGGGAAAGACTCAGGTGCTGCCAGCTCGGCTAACATACAAACGACGCAAGGCACATTTGCTAAAAAACTAGCTTGGTTTCGTGAAGTGATTGAGTGGCAACAGGATTTCCGTGATGCCCAAGAGTTTCTTGAGACGCTTAAGATGGATTTATTTGCTGATCAAGTGTTTGTATTTACGCCCAAGGGTGATGTGATTGAACTACCTGCAGGTTCTTGCCCTATTGATTTTGCCTACCGAATTCACACAGATGTGGGGAATCGATGTGTGGGATCGAAGGTCAATGGTCGCATTGTTACGTTGGACACGCAGTTACACACAGGCGATATCGTTGAGGTGCTTACTTCCAAGCTTTCTTATGGTCCAAGCCAAGATTGGTTGAAAATCGCACAGACTTCCCAGGCCAGACAAAAAATACGTATGTGGTTTAAA
>DAIELO010000153.1 GCA_027341705.1 Caryophanales bacterium | reverse complement strand
GTTTCTGGTGTTTCTTCACGAGGACGGGATCAAATTCGCCTTGCCGATCCCTGGGAACTTCCAACGTCATCTCACCAAGTTCCGAATCGATGGTTTTTTTGCTATGCCCATTGCGACTATTCTCCGTTTGCTTGTTTTTCGTATCGTGTTTGGCGTAACCTAAATGCGTATCCATTTCGGCTTCGAGCATTTCTTGCACTGCGCTTGCAAATAACTCTTTGACCATGGCTTGTACATCAGCGAGGTCTTTCAAATTGCCTTCTTTAATATACTTACGCATTTGTTCCTTGGATACTAATTCCATCAAGATGCCTCCCAATTTGGTTTACTCCCTTTCGGGTTATTGGGAGTTTACACAAACTATTTTACACCCTCAAAGACTTCGATGATTAATTCTGCCGAGGCCGTCAAATGCCGTCATATGCCGATATATATGGGTCTGATGGGACAGTTAAGCAATTATCCTTGAATTAACTGGCATGTGTCGCGCCAGTACCACTATCGCAAAATAAAGAGTGCCTTGGCGACTGCGAATCGCCAAGGCACTCTGCAAAATATCTCGATCAGGAAGCAGGCGTGAGCAACGCCTTTATTGGTCTGTATATTAACATAAGCCAAATGGTGTGGCAATATCCCTGAGATTTACCAGTGCTGACGCATGAACCGTGAAGGCCTTGCGTAGCCTGGGTTGCAGGTCGATGACAAGAAAATTTGGGTATTCGGATTTTGCGGTGGAATGCAGACCAATAAAACGAATGGATAATTATTTAGTTGATTATTTATACACTTCTTAAAGGCACTCTTGTGTCGCATTCGCCCCCTAATGCGACACAAGAATATATTCAAATATTAGTATTCTGGATGCTTACTATCATTCCTATGCTTTACGATCCATAAGTACCCATCTTCTCTTAACCGAGTAATCAATCTCCTTTTCGGCGCATCTTTAACCTTTATCCAAGTAACGTAAGGTTCTACAATGACTTTTACTTTTTCAGAAACGTTCATAATTGAACATCCGAAGTATACTTCACCAGGTTTGAAACGAGTTAAATCCAAATCATCTCTGGATTTTCTGAACTCACCCACATCTTTGATAAACAGCATCTTCAAGTTGCTATTCCGAATTTTTTGATACTCACGCCATCTCCGAGGTGTGGTGAATGCATACCCTCGTTGCAATTCCCTTTCGTAAGAAGTTCTTACATGTTTGATCGTGTTATAAGGCGTTGTTGGAATAAGTTGCGTATAAGCATGAGCACAGTTAAAGGAAAGCAATATTGCGAAGACAACGAAAAATAATCCAATTCGTTTCAATGTACATCCTCCATTTTCGGCTACTGTATAATTGTTCTACACCGAATGGAAAATATGTACAGGTAATGACGATTTTCAAACCTTCACTAACCACCACTCTTTACTGAATATTGCCCGTTAACGACACATCGTTATATCGCTCTTGCCTCCATTCACCGAAAAAAGGAGTCACGACATCTTTTTTCGCAATAGAAAATGCAGTTTTTTTGTTGGGAACCACTCAAGATAGACGATAGACCACCAGTCGGCTGGGACCATAATACGGAAACAGTCCTGCGAGCGACCCGGCCCCACCCGTCATCACCGCAACGTAATCATGACCTCGCCATTTATACAAGATCGGTGCACTGCCAATTGGAGCTCCGGTTTTTACCCGCCAGATCCATTTCCCTGTTGAGGCTGAGACCGCGTTTAAAGTCCCGTCTTGCAACCCAAACCACACGAGGCCGCCCGCGTTGACCGTCACGCCGCCAATCGGTGGCGTCGGTGTGGGAATCTGCCATGCTATCTGACCAGACTTGACCTGTATGGCTGTAATCGTGCCGGTCCAATCGCCCGCCGGAGCAGGTGCTTGCCCTGTGCCGAGATCAAGACCAAACCCCTGGTGCGTGGCAGGTCCCGCATAAAGTATCTCTGGACCGTTGATCCCTGCAACATATGCATCCCCTGTTTCAGGATTGTAGGCGGAAGGTCCGTAGTTTGCACCGCCGTTTGGCCCAGGCCATTCTTTCGTACCGGTCGAAGTGGGCGGCGTATGATGTTCGTGCACAAATGCAACGGGATGTATCACCATTTGACCCGTCTGCACATTCCATTCGTACCAGTATCCGTCTTTTCCCGCCTCACCTACAGTCAGTTGACCGGACCGGTAAAATAAGATCGGTGGCGAAGCCACATCGTAATCCCAAAGATCGTGCGGTACCTCCTGTCTCGCCCAAAGCAACGTCCCACGCGCCAAATTCATACGCAACACCGAGTCTGTATAAGGATTCGGTCCCAAGCGAGTTTTCCCAAAATAATCGGGAGAGGGATTGCCTGTTCCAACAAAGATACTGTTTGAAGACGGATCATAGGACGGCGTCGTCCAGACCGCTCCGCCGCCGTGGCTACCCGTAGCTGCCATCCACGCCTGACCGCGAGCGGGAACGGTATAAAACTGCCAGAGCCGTTTACCTGTGGCGGCTTGATATGCCGAGACAAAACCACGAATGCCCTCGTCGCCACCAGAACTGCCGACAACCACTTCTCCATTTGCCCACAAAGGCGCCATTGACTCAAAAATTCCTTTTGTACTGTCGGCTACTGTAACCGCATAGTTAAGTGTGCCAGTTCGCTTATTGATCGACACCAATAGATCATCTGGCGTTAATACGTATACGTGGTTTTTTCCCAACGCCACTCCTCGATTGATAGCAGGCATCCAGTACGGAAGTGAATGCGTATTCAAATAGGACCATAACATTTTGCCAGTTGCGGCGTTCAGCGCAAACACGTTGCCGTGTCCTGTGGTTACATACAAAACCCCATTTTGTTCGAGAGGAAAGGACTCATTGCCTCCGTTTGCAGGCAATGTCACGGAAAACGCCTTGTGTAATCGACTGACCGTCTGCGCGTTGATAAGCGCAATTGGAGACAGTCTGTCTTGCCATGCGTTATCACCGAACATGGGCCAATCCGCGCCCCCTTTTTCACTTGATGAAGGTCTGTTTGGACCTGAATGTAAGTCCTTTATGGGTTGTTTTGCTTGACCGCAACCCGTTAGTATCATTGGAATCATAAGCAATGCGATGCCGATTTTCTTCATGTTGAATTCACCTCCTATGATTAGACGCAACATGACTAGCTTTGGTTGCAGCGTCACAAACTGTTTGAAGGACAATTTATGTCGTCATTCTTGACGTTGCTTATTTTCGCGTATATAGTAATATATATAGATTGTAATATTCATATATATGGTGTGAAGTGGGGGAACCTGGTTTTGACTTCATCGATAGCACTCGATCTCTCGATATTGTTTGTAACGATTAGTATGTTGGTGGCACTACTTGTCGCCATTGAACAACGATGCACCTATTTAGGGCATCTCGTTGGAATA